>JBOFDJ010000123.1:0-19518 GCA_051646885.1 Rhodoglobus sp. | reverse complement strand
GTGGGTGACTGCGAGTGAGGCGTACTGGGAGCCCGGCTCCTTATCACCTCACACCGTGGGCTCCAGCAACCCTGTCAGCGGCCATCTGAGCTACACCGTGCGGCTCAATGCCGGCAGCGAAGCGGCCCGCGTTCTGACCGTGATGACACCTTGGCCGACACTAGCGCCATGAGACTCGGAAACACCGGATCCCTGTGGCAGGAGAAACTGGCGTGCGGCGGGAGTTGCTACTCCCGCCATCGGTTGCTTACTCCCGCCGGATTGGCTGTTACCCCCGCCGCGTGGAAAACGTCTCGGGAACGCAATCTAGCCCACCTTCCCGCTAGCTCGCCTGCCGAACGACCGACTACACCTTATAAATATAATGAGCAGTTAAAACCGATATCAGGACGCATTGTCGGGGCTGCTGCTCGGGTTCTAGACGAAAGCGCAACTCTGAATCGCGCCGGCCGAATGAAGGAGATTTTCACAACTCGGGCACTGTCATCCCGAAAAACCCAGTCAAAAAGAAGTTTTTCCTTCATTTGGCAGGAAAGAAGCGCGACCCAGACGCACCGCAGGAAGTCGGGCCTGCGGGCGGAACGGTCGCCGACTTGAATGGGTAAAGAAAGTTCTCACAGGGTCGCGAAAGCTCGCTGTTGAACTTCATTGACACCAAGCTACGCACCGAAGAAAATAGCGCTACAATGTAGTGCATGGCCAGCACCCCACTCTCAATCCGATTCGACCCCACGCTGCTGGATCGACTTCGGCGCGGCGCAGCGAGCCGTGACACGACACCATCGGGTCTCGCCCAGCGCCTGGTGGACGAGGGACTGCGATCACAGGAGTTTCCCGGTATTATCTTCCGCGACGGCCCCTCCGGTCGCCGTGCGGGCTTGATCGCAGGGCCTGACGTCTGGGAGATCGCAGTCGCGTTGCGCAGTTCGGAACTACGCGGAGACGCGGCAATCCAGATGGTTGCCGCGGAGTTCAGCCTGCCCGCAAGTCGTGTGCGGATCGCCCTTGCTTACTACGGCGCGAACCCGGCTGAGATCGACGCCGAGGCAGTCGATAACGAGCGCGCAGCAGACGAGGCTCTGCGTTCCTGGGAGTCACAGCAGCAGCTCCTAGCATGACCGTCCGACTTCTTTTGGATGAGCATTACGCCGAAGAGATCGCCGTCGCATTGCGCGCGAGCGACCATGATGTCGTCGCTGCTGTCTCAGACTCCGAGTTACGCGGAGCGAGTGACCCGGAATTATTCCACTACGCGGCGGAGACAAGCCGCCGAATCGTCACCGAGAACATCAAGGATTTCCGTCCCCAGCTGCTTCTCGCAATCGGATCCGGGCACCCCGCAGCACCGCTCCTGCTCGTCGCACCGCGCCGCTTCCCCCGTGGGCGGGGCGACCGGACGGCTATGATCATTGCCGGACTTCGTACGTGGCTTGACCGTCCTGACGCCGCGCGGCGACCCGTGGAGGATTGGCTAACTTAGTTCACGAACGCTTGAATGTCGCGAGAGCATCGCTGTATGACGGGACCTGGCTTTTGTTATTTCGGCTTCAACGGCGGCGCGCCTGGATTTGACCGGCTGTAGTTTTGACTGTACCTAATCCGGTGGTGGGGCATGAGATCGTTCTATTCATGGAGCCGCCTATCAGAATCGAACTGATGACCTTCTCATTACGAGTGAGATGCTCTACCGACTGAGCTAAGGCGGCGGGCCCGAGTTTCCCCGAGGCACAGCATGAGAGCTTAGCCGAGATTGCGACCGATTATGGCTCCCCAGCGACCAGGGTCAACACAGCGGATCCTCGCTGGGCACCACACCCTCAATCAAAAAGTCATCAACAGCGTCAGTGACGCAAGAATTGGATTTGTTATAGGCAGTATGACCTTCTCCCTCATAGCTGACGAGGTGCCCGTTCTCCAGGGTCTCCGCCACGGTCTCGGCCCAACGGTAGGGAGTTGCCGGGTCATTGGTGGTGCCCACAACAAGAATGTCGGCCGAGCCCGGTGCCACAATGGGAACGCGATCTCGTTTCGGCGGAACCGGCCAGTTGGGGCATCCCGTTGCGCCCCACGACATCTGTGGACCGAACACCGGGGCCAGTGCCCTAAGCTCAGCCGCCTCGCTGCGCATCTGCTCAACACTGCTCTCGGCGTAGGCATCTAAACAGTTGATGCTGATGAATGCCTCAGTCTGGTTGCTGTCATACGAACCCTCTTCGGTACGACCGTTATAACTATCGGCAAGCTGAAAAGCCATGCCCGCATCACCGGAAAAAACGGACTCAAAAAGCTCACGCAACGACCCCCAGGTATCTGCGTTATAGAGCGGAAGGATGATCGCGATGAACATCGTGCTGCTACCCAGCTCCCGACCGTCATCGTTGACAATTGGGCTCGCGTCGAGGGTGTCGAGCAGGGTGCGAATTTTCAGCATCGAATCATCCACGGAGCCCGGGAACGGACAACCTTGGGTGCTCTGACAATCGATGAGGAAAGCCCGCAGCGCGCTCTCAAAACCTTGGGCTTGAGTTGCGGTGGCCTCAAAATCGCTGGCAGCGGGGTCAACGGCCCCATCAAGAACAAGCCTGCCCGTCCGACCCGGAAACAATTCCGCGTAGACCTGCCCCAGAAGAGTGCCGTAGGAGAAGCCCAGATAATTGAGTTTTCGATCACCCAACACAGCGCGCAGCATATCGAGATCGCGCGCAGCACTCGCCGTATCAACAGTCCCCAGTAACGGCCCGGTGAGCTCCAGACAGCGCTCACCAAAGGCTCGCGCTGCGGCACTGGCTGCGGTAATCCACTCATCGGATCCAGGAGCACCCGGGGCAATGTCATAAAGGTAAGAGTCCAGCTCGGCAGGATCCTCGTAGCAGGTTACCGGCGTCGACCGGTTCACCCCACGCGGGTCGAAGCCCACCACATCGAAGCTGGCCTGCACGCGCTCATCGATGGCGAAGTCAACACCGTCTTTGATGAAATCAAAACCCGATCCGCCAGGGCCACCGGGGTTCACCAACAGGGAGCCACGCCGGTCGCCGGAGGTCGCGGGCTGGCGCACCACGGCCAGCTCAATCGATTCACCACCAGGATCAGCCCAATCCAGCGGTGCCGTGGCGGTAGAACATTGCATACCGTCATCACAATTCGACCACCGCAGCACCTGGGTATAAAAGGGTTCAAGATCAGCAGCAACTTTCTCCCCGGTCGGAGTCGAGCGGGAAGCAGGTGGTCTAAACCACGACACACAAGAACTCAGCGTCGCCACAACAACGGTCGCCACAACAACGGCAACGATGGCACGATATTTCATAACCTTTTCTCCCGACGAACAGCAGTAATCAGCATCGCCTCCAGGGCGAGCAGGGGTGGAACGTTGCTCTCGATGCGCTCACGCGCTGTGGTAATCGCATCCATTGTGGTGAGCGTTTCGACGGTGGTAGAGACCGAGGCTGCCACTGATAGACGCTCCATGATTCTCAGATTGATGGGCTCCCCCGGCACGCCCAACTGCACTAATAGGATATCGCGATACAACGTCAGCAAATCGACCATGATGCGGTCAATGCCATCCCGCAGACTACGGGTGGCGCGGCGTTTCTGGTCCTCGGCCAGGTTCTTGAGCTGACCGCGCAGCGCCGAGGGGATCGTGCCACCCGGCTCAATACCGAGAGAGCGCAAAGTAGAATCTCGCTCCTCAGAATCTCGCTGCACTGTGATCGCTGCCGCATCAGCTTTGGCGATCTCAAGGAGAGAGCTGGCCGCGAGAACAGCATCTGCTACCGACACGATGCCCAGCGCAAGCTCGAGTGTGCGCGCGCGACGTTCCCGCGCCTCGGCGTTGGTGGCTAGGCGGTGTGCCATACCAATGTGCGACTGGGCTTCGCGCGCTGCACGATCTGCTGTCGCGAGATCCACACCATCGCGACGAACAAGCAAGGCAGCAACTTCGGCGACCTTGGGCACCCGAAGCCGGACCGTGCGCACTCGGGAGCGAATAGTCGCAATCAGGTCAGCCTCGCTGGGCGCGCACAGAATCCACACGGTCCGCGGGGGCGGCTCCTCCAAGGCCTTGAGAAGCACGTTGGAGGTGCGCTCGGCCATGCGGTCGGCATCCTCGATGACCATGACGCGGTAACGAGCCTGGGAGGGCGAGAACTGTGAGGTCGCCACCAAAGCGCGCACCTCCTCGATAGGGATGATCACCCGTTCAGTGCTCAGCACCCCCAGGTCCGGGTGGGTCCGGGCGGCGACCTGGCGGACCATTGCGGCATCACCTTCAGGGTTACCCGAGCTGAGCAGGGCCGCGGCGAAAGCATATGCCAGAGTGGAACGGCCAGAGCCGGGGGGGCCGGTGATGAGCCAGGAGTGCGTCATCGCCGAATCATGACCGCCTCCAATGGCCGAGACGGATGCCGCGGCCTCAACAATCGCCATCGCCTCGGCCTGACCCGTCAACTCGTCCCACACCGCCATGAGCTCAGCCTAAACGGTATGCACAAGCGTGCGTCACAGCCCGAGCAGCGACTCGACCCTGGTGCGGATCACCGCGGCAATCGTCTCGATGGAGGATTGAGCATCCACCACAAGAAAGCGGTGGGGTTCCGCCGCCGCCAGCTCACGGTAGGCCGAGCAGACCTGCGCATGAAAGCTGCTCGGCTCAGCTTCAAGACGGTCATACCGACTACGGGATTCGGTGAGGCGCGCCCGGCTAGCCGACTCGGGCAGGTCGAGCAGAATCGTCAGATCGGGCAGCAGATTCTCGGTTGCCCAGAGTGAGATATCTCGCACCTCACTGCCACCAAGAACGCGGCCCGCACCCTGGTAAGCGACCGAGGAATCGAGGTAGCGATCCTGAACGACGATCTCGCCGCGCTCCAGTGCCGGGCGCACCTTGGTGGCAATATTGTGGGCACGGTCCGCAGCATAGATCAGCGCCTCAGCACGCGGAGCAATCTGACCACGGCGGTGCAACACAATCTCGCGTAACTCCTCACCCAGGTCGGTGCCACCGGGCTCCCGCGACACAAGAACAACGCGCCCCGCGGCCTTCAACCAGGCGACCAGAATGGCCGACTGGGTCGACTTACCCGAGCCGTCACCGCCCTCCAGAGTGATAAAGAGCCCGGCCACTAGTCCTTCTTCACCGCGGCGCGCGGAGTCGCCGACGTGCTCGTCACGGCTTTCGGGGCAACCCCTTTCTGCGCGGCAGCAGGCTTCGCAGTAGCAGACTTCTTGGCGGCGGTTTTCTTTGCTGCAGGCTTCTTCACCGCCGTAGCCTTCGCGACCGCCGGCTTCTTCGCGGCAGGCTTCTTCACGGCTGGCTTTCTACTGGTCGACCGAGTACTCGGCCCCTTAGCACGCTTATCGGCCAGAAGCTGCACTGCCCGCTCAAAGTCGATGTCGTCGATGCTCTCACCCCGCGGAATCGTGGCGTTAGTCGTACCATCAGTCACATAAGCACCGAAGCGGCCATCCTTGATCTTGATGGGCTTCTGGCTCACCGGGTCGGCCTCGAACTCTTTAAGGGCGCTGGAGGCGGCCCGACCGCCGTATTTGGGCTGGGCGTACAGTTCGAGGGCTCCCGCCAGATCGATCTCAAAAATCTGATCCTCCGAGGCCAATGATCGCGTGTCGGTACCACGTTTCAGATAGGCACCGAAGCGACCGTTCTGAGATAAAATCTCAACACCACTCTCGGGGTCGACTCCCACCACGCGCGGCAGTGAGAGCAGCGCTAGCGCGGTGTTGAGATCAATCGTGGCCAGATCCATTGATTTAAAAATGGATGCGGTCCGCGGCTTCGCGGCGGCAACCTTTTTGGGCCTCTTCAGCGTGACCTCGCCGGTTTTCGGGTCAATGACTTCTGTCGGCTCCACCACCGGTAACTCAGGTTCTAACTCGCTGACATAAGGGCCGAATCGGCCATCTTTTGCCACAATCTGCTTGCCGTTTTCTGGGTTAAGACCGATGATGCGGTCACCAACGACGGGAGCATCGATCAGCTCCTGAGCCTTCTGCGCGGTGAGTTCATCGGGTGCCAGCTCCTGTGGGATGTTGACCCGACGAGGTGTGCCTTCAACCTCCCCCGGTGCCTCAAGGTAAGGGCCGTACTTGCCGATGCGCAGGGTGATTCCCTCCGCGATGGCAAGGGAATTAATCTCGCGAGCATCGATCTCGCCCAGGTTATCGATAACCGTGCGCAAACCCCTGTGTTTGTCACTACCGAAATAGAAACCCTGAAGCCACTCTCCCCGATCAGCGTCACCACCGGCGATCCGGTCGAGATCATCTTCCATGGCCGCGGTGAAGTCATACTGAACCAGGTCGGTGAAATACTGCTCAAGCAGGCGCACCGCAGAGAACGCGATCCACTGGGGAACCAGCGCTTGACCCCGGGGGGCGACATAACCGCGGTCGATAATGGTGGAAATAATGGATGCATAGGTTGATGGCCGCCCGATCCCGAGCTCTTCGAGCGTCTTTACCAGACTCGCCTCGGTGTAACGTGGCGGCGCTGAGGTCTCATGCCCCTTGGCCTCAACCGCCACAAGTGACAGTGCCTGGCCTTCAGTCAAGGGCGGCAGCTTAGCCTCGGTCGGCTGAGCTGGCTCATTGCGCTCCTCATCATGCCCCTCTTCGTAGGCGTGCAAGAAACCGCGAAACGTGATGATCGTTCCTGTGGCTACAAATTCGGCCACAGCAGCCACTGATGTGGGGCCAGCGGCGATGGTGATCGAGGCCGTCGAGCCTTTTGCATCTGCCATCTGCGAGGCAATGGTGCGCTTCCAAATCAACTCATAGAGCTTGAAATCGTTGCCGCGCAACAGCGACTGCACCTCGCTCGGTGTGCGGAAAACATCACCCGAGGGGCGAATAGCCTCATGCGCCTCCTGGGCATTCTTGCTCTTGCCCGAATAAACACGGGCCTTATCGGGCACGGTCTGGGGCCCGTACAGTTTCTGAGCCTGAGCTCGAGCGGCATCGATAGCCTGTTGCGACAGTGTCGGCGAGTCGGTACGCATATAGGTGATGTAGCCGTTTTCGTAGAGCGACTGAGCAACGCTCATCGTCTGCCGAGCCGAGAAACGGAGCTTACGGCCCGCCTCCTGTTGCAGTGTCGACGTCGTGAAGGGGGCGGCGGGGCGACGAGTGTACGGCTTTGACTCGACGCTGTTGACCCTGAGGGAGACACCGGGCGCTCGTAGTGCCTCGGCGAGATTTTCTGCCGCCTGCTCATCGACAATAACTGCATCGCCGGTCAGTGCGCCCCTGTCATTGAAGTCACGACCGGTGGCGATGCGTTTGCCATCGAGGCGAACCAGACGCGACTCGAAAGGCTGGTGCGGCTGCGTCGGCGTGAACTGAGCAATGAGATCCCAATAACTGGCAGTAACAAAAGCCAAGCGCTCCCGCTCCCGGTCAACGACAAGTCGGGTAGCGGCAGACTGAACACGACCGGCCGAAAGGCCAGGCCCGACCTTGCGCCACAGCACCGGCGAGATCTCGTAGCCGTAGAGACGGTCCAGGATGCGACGGGTCTCCTGTGCATCAACCAGAGCCGTATCGAGTTCACGAGTGTTCTCGGTAGCATGCCTGATGGCCTCTTCGGTGATCTCATGAAAAACCATCCGCCTCACAGGAACTTTGGGTTTGAGTACCTGCAGCAGATGCCAAGCGATGGCTTCACCCTCGCGGTCCTCATCGGTGGCGAGGAAGAGCTCATCGGCACCGACCAATGCTTTTTTGAGTTGGGTCACCGTCTTCTTTTTTGCCTCTGACACCACGTAGTATGGCTCGAATCCATTCTCCACGTCGACAGAAAACTTGCCCAGTGAGCCCTTTTTGAGCTCTGGCGGTAGATTCTTGGGCTCGATGAGATCACGGATATGACCAACCGATGAGTGAACCTCGAAGCCATCGCCCAAGTACTGGGCGATCGTCTTTGCCTTGGTTGGCGACTCGACGATAACAAGTTTCTTCGTGCCCGGCACGGTGCTCCTTGGAGTAGAGGAAAATACGTAGTGGAACAGACACCACCAGCGCCACCATACACATATGAACCGTGCTCACGCCTAATCCACTCCGGAATGAGGGGGTCCAGCCGTGGCGGTGACCGTGACGACAATACCCAGAATCATACGACTCGCGGTGATTGTCGCAATGAGACCGTCTATGTTGCAGGCAGCTAAGGATGCCCCATTAGTGGCCGCCACGGTGGCGGCGACCACACAAGGATAGCCAGTACGACGACCGCTGGCGGTATCGGCGGCAGCGAGCGCTGCGGCATCCGCCGCCCCGGCCACTGAGCGGCGCACCGCAAACCCTCCGGCAAGCGGAAGCACCAACAACATCACCGCTACCAGGGAGGCGATCAAAGCCACGGCGAGGACTGAGCCGGATCCTTGCTCTGTGCTCATCTCTTGCTTTGTGCTCACTCCCCTGAGCGGTCGCCATCTCATAAACCACCCGCGAGCGCACAACTACGGGCGCTGAGAGTCAAGCCGAACAGCGCACCAACAACCGCGCTGGAATCAGCGCTGGCGGTAGCACATACCAGATCACCCTCGGAGTGCTGGCGCAGAACAGCACCGGGGACCAAATGCGACACGGTTTCGGATGCTGGGTCGCCACGACCGAGCGAACGCGCTGCAGCTGAGGCAGCGTCCTGCAACCGCAGCTGTTGCCCGGCAATCTGCAGCGCTGAGAGGCAGCAGGCCAGCACGAGGATCACTGCAGGCAGCGTCACCGCGAATTCCGCTGTGACGCTGCCCCGCTCATCACCAGCGTGCCGCCTGTGGTGAGCCCAGGACTTCATCCCGGAATCGCGAGTGCCGCGCGCACGATGTCGGTGAGCATTCCGCGAACCTCATCTGATTGCATTATCACGACCAGAAGCCCGGCAAAGCCAACGGCCGCCATGGTCGCTATCGCGTACTCAGCGGTGGCAGCACCCTTGTCGTCTCGCAAGCGCTTTCGTGCGGCGATGGCGATGTTCTTCATGTGATTACTGTCCTTTTCTGGCCGAGCGTCTCAAGTCTTGTCTTGTCATCTGAGCTGTACCGAGTACAGCGAATGATCCGTGTATATCTCAGCAACTGGATGCTGTGGACGAGTTGAGGCCATGCATCAGAAAGTTGTGACCGTCGAGGTGATCACCGTGATCAGAAGAGGGAAAACCCCTAACACCATAAACGCAGGAAGAATGCACACACCCAGGGGGAGCATCAACCGAACAGCCAAAGCAGCGGCCCTCTCCTGAGCGTCCGCCCTGGCCACTCTCCGCTGCTCTTCAGCCTCGCTGCGGAGCAGTTCAGCGGCAGGCACACCAGCGCTGCGTGAGAGCTCCAGGACCTCATCTACCCCCGTGGCTGCTGGCATGCTGAAAAGCTGAACTGTCTCATCGAGCATCTCGCGCGCACGATCAAGCGAACCGCCACCACTGACAGCAATCGCCATCAGATCGCATCCGATTCCGGGAGCAGCATCGCAGGGTCGGGCTCTGGCCACCAGATGGGAGTTCCACCGGACCGCAGCAAAAATCAGCAGGGTGCCGAGCACAAGGCATACCCATCCCAGAGGCGTCCCCACCAGAGTGCCCAGCGTATTGAAGCCCAGCGCCACCCCGAAGAGCACACCGATTGCCGGGAGTGTCATCACCATTTTTGTGGTGGCCACTGGTGCGGCCAGAGCGACCCGGGAATCCCGCTGCGACTGAGACAGATCGCGCAGAGAACGCGAATACTCTCTGAGGCACGGCGCTACTGGAGCACCAGCTCGAGTAGCCAAAGACCAGGCCGCCGCCAGCGCTCGCCAGGCACCAGCCTCAAGCGGGTCGAGTTGAGCGGCGGCAGCAGAAATTGTCTCGGCGATCTGCGATGAGTCGGCAGCAGCCACCCGATCAGCGACCGTCGAACCGGTGGATACCGCGACATAACGCCACGCGGAACCGGGTGCCACTCCTGCCGCCAGCAACACGGCAAGGCGCTGGGTCACCATAGCCACCTCGGAAAGGGGTGTGACCCGACTGCGTCGTGCGGTTCTTCGACCTAAGGCGGCCCGAATCATGCTGTTTCCGTCACCAACAGGCGATCCTGCTCATCGAGGAAAAAATTCCCGACCTGACACAGACGGCGCACCCCATCACGGCGCTCGAGATGCAGCACCGAACCAATGGCGCTGACAGCCTGCCTGGCGGTGGCAGTCGCACTCAGCTCAGCTAAAGCTCCCAGGGCCTCAAGGCGAGCGGGGACATCAGCAAGAGAGTTAGCGTGGAGCGTTCCGGCACCACCATCGTGGCCCGTGTTGAGCGCACCGAGCAGCTCGCGAATCTCGGCCCCGCGGCATTCGCCGAGCACGAGGCGGTCAGGGCGCATCCGCAAAGCCTCGCGCAGCAGGCGAGCCAGACCCACACCTCCGGCACCCTCAAGGTTCGCCTGCCGTGCCTCAAGCGAGACAAAATGTGGATGCCGCACCCGCAACTCGGACACGTCTTCTATCGCAACAATTCTTTCGTTCACCGCAGCCTCAGCCAGAGCAGCAGCAAGGAAAGTAGTCTTGCCACTTCCTCCAGCCCCGGTAATAAGCAGGTTGTGCCGCTGTGCTATCAGCGATGTCACGACAGAACGGGGCACACAATCGAAAAATCCGGCGCGCTCGAGATCGGACAATGACAACGGCTGCTGTGGGGGAACACGAATCGACAGCAGGGTGCCTTGCGGTGAGATGGGAGGCAAAACGGCATGTACCCGAATGCCGTCATGAAGCCGTGTATCAACACAGGGGTTGGCCTCGTCAATATGTCGCCCACCGAGACCAAGCAAACGAACCGCGAGACCGCGCAGCTCTGATTCACGAAAGCCCATCGAAGGCTGCCGTTCAAGGCCAGCGCCGCGGTCTACCCAGACCTCTCGCGGGCCGTTAACGAAAATATCGGTCACGAGAGGATCACCCACAAGCACCCCCAAGAGTCCGAAATCAGAGCTGCCCACTCGAACGGGCACTGGCACCTGCTCTCGCGACGGTGCTGGGACCCCGGGACGGGTAGCAACAAAGGGAAGAACCACGGGAGCAACAGAAGGCATTCCCGCACGATATCCACTCTGCAGCGTGACCCGATAAGCCAACATCGATCAGAAAAATAACGACCATGGAGCGTCGTTGTGGAGGGAAAGAGACCCCGAACCGACCCGACAGGGATTTATGGGCGACCTATAACATGCCCCAGACAGGGGCTGCTCCTTAAAAAAGAGGGGCGGCGCCCATTGGGGGGAACGGGCACCGCCACGGCAACGCTGGATTGGGGGGAATCACTCGCGCTGCCAGTCAAAGTTAACCTTGACGCATATAGTGTACCGCACCACGGCCAAGA
This sequence comes from Rhodoglobus sp., assembly GCA_051646885.1. GTDB lineage: Bacteria > Actinomycetota > Actinomycetes > Actinomycetales > Microbacteriaceae > Rhodoglobus. The sequence goes on along the minus strand of JBOFDJ010000123.1, from coordinate 8,150 downwards.
CGCAATGCCTATGTGGATAGTAGGTAGTCTGAAGTGAACCAGCCCTTCGTGGTTCCTGGAAGCCACGTGATCAATGAGGATCCGATGCCCACAAATTCTATTGACAGCATGGTCTACGAATCCCGGCGTTTCCCGCCGAGTGCCGAGTTTACCGGAGCTACCGTCTCGAGCTCTGCGCTTTACGAAGAGGCCCACGCTGGTCGTCTGGATTTCTGGGCCCACCATGCCCGCGAACTCCTGCATTGGCATAAGCCCTTTACCGAAACTCTCGATTGGTCGGGTGCCCCAGTCGCGCGCTGGTTTGCTGACGGTGAACTCAATGTCGCATACAACTGTCTCGACCGGCACGTTCTGGCTGGTCACGGCGAGCGCATCGCGATCCACTGGGAAGGTGAACCGGGTGACAGCCGCAGCATCAGCTATGCCGAGCTCACGGCTGAGGTCAAGCGCGCCGCAGCAGCTCTCGCCGCACTCGGCATCGCCCAAGGGGATCGTGTCGCGATCTATCTCCCCGTTATCCCCGAAGCCGTGGTAGCAATGCTCGCTGTTGCGCGCCTCGGTGCTGTGCATTCGGTCGTCTTCGGCGGCTTCAGTGCCGAAAGCCTGCGCAACCGTATCGATGACGTCGGCGCCAAGCTGGTGATCACCGCGGACGGCGGGTGGCGCAAGGGCGCGATCTTTCCCCTCAAAGCGGCTGTTGATGGTGCTCTTAACGATGGCGCATCCACGGTCACCACTGTTCTTGTGGTCAAGCGCGGGGGAAATGCCGTCACCTGGGTCGAAGGTCGAGATCTCTGGTGGCACGACGAACTGGCTGCGGCCGAACCCGAGCATGAGGCGCAGGGCTTCCCGGCAGAGAATCCGCTGTTTGTGTTGTACACCTCAGGAACGACCGGAAAACCTAAAGGAATCGTTCACACCAGCGGCGGCTACCTCACCCAGGTTGCCTTCACCCACACTCACGTCTTCGATCTGCATCCGGAAAGTGATGTCTATTGGTGCACTGCTGATATTGGGTGGATCACCGGGCATAGCTATGTCGTCTATGGTCCTCTTGCCAACGGTGCCACTCAGGTGATGTATGAAGGAACCCCCGATACCCCGCACCAGGGCCGCTGGTGGGAGATCATCGCTAAGTACAAAGTGAGCATCTTCTACACCGCCCCCACCGCGATCCGATCATGTATGAAAATCGGGCGGGAGGTACCCCAGAGTTTTGATCTGAGCTCGATCCGCGTTCTCGGCTCGGTCGGTGAACCCATCAACCCGGAAGCGTGGATCTGGTATCGCGAGGTGATTGGGGCGGGCACCGCTCCCATCGTTGACACCTGGTGGCAAACCGAAACCGGTGCCATCATGATCTCAGCACTGCCGGGACTCACGACCCTCAAGCCTGGCTCGGCCCAGGTGCCGATTCCCGGTGTAACGGTCGACATTCTCGGCGAAGATGGCGAGCGGGTGACACCTCCCCAGGGAGGCCTGCTCGTCGTCTCTGAACCCTGGCCGGCGATGCTGCGCGGAATTTGGGGCGACCCTGAACGGTTCGCACAAACCTATTGGTCGCGATTCTCAACTCCCACCCCGAAAGGCAAGGACAGGGCCAACGGCAAGAGGAGAACCGGCCAGTGGAGGTATTTCGCCGGCGATGGTGCCCACGTCGATTCCGATGGTGACATCGTGCTTCTGGGCCGCGTCGACGATGTGATGAATGTCTCGGGGCACAGGCTTTCCACTCAAGAAATCGAATCGGCGCTGGTCTCGCACCCGCTTGTTGCTGAGGCAGCCGTGGTGGGGGCTTCTGACCGGGCGACAGGGCAGGCAGTGATTGCCTTCGTTATTCTGAAATCACGCCAGTCTGATCTCCATACGGCGGAAGGGGCATCCGATCTGCTCCGCTCTCATGTCGCCCAGCGGATCGGTGCTATCGCACGACCGCGCGAGGTGTTCATCGTACCCGAGCTTCCGAAGACACGATCCGGAAAAATAATGAGACGCCTGCTGCAGGATGCTGCTGAGGGTCGTGAGATCGGCGATACGACCACACTCGCCGATAGTTCAGTGATGCGGATGATCTCCGAGCGGCTCCCCTGAACCTGGTCCAGTCATCAGTGCAGCAGCCGACAGCCGTTCCGCGAGCAGGCGGTCAGCCGTGTCGATATCACTGAACGGCACACGCTCATCACCAATAATTTGATAAGGTTCATGGCCCTTGCCCTGAAGCAACACCACATCATCCGGGCCTGCCGCATTAATAGCGTAGGCAATCGCGGCGGCGCGATCCCGGATCTCTATCACCCGCTCAGGGTGCGCGAAACCGCGTCGGATATCGTCAAGAATCTGGTCACCGTCCTCGAAATGCACATCGTCGTCGGTGACGATGACCAGAGCGGATCCGTTCTCGACAATACGGGCCATCTCGGGCCGCTTACCAGGGTCACGGTCCCCGGTTGCACCGAACACCGTGATAACGCGCGCGTGCCCCGATTCCCGCAGCGCAGCAACGGCCTGTTGCACAGCATCTGGGGTATGTCCGGCGTCAACGACCACAAGCGGCAACAATCGAGATGGACGCAGCCGGGTCATCCGCCCCACCACGGGTTTGAGCGGGCCGAGAACGGCAGCGATACGAGCGGGGTCAACCCCTTGGGCGTGAAGAACACCGGCCACCGTGAGCAGGTTATCGACATTAAACCGCCCGATCAGGGAACTGGTGACAGCGTGCCGCGAGCCCTCCAAACAGAGATCAAAGCTAAGACCTTCCGTTGTGAGCTGCACTCTCTCAGCAGCGATCACGGCATCACTGCGACCACGAGAAGTCACCCCGATGCGGCGAATTCCCTGGGCGAGACGATCACTGTGTTCGCGACCGAATGCGTCGTCAAGGTTCACGACAGCAGCCGAGATCCCCGGCAGTGTGAAGATTTTGGCTTTCTGCCGCGCATATTCTTCCATGGTGCCGTGGTAGTCAAGGTGGTCACGGGTGAAGTTGGTAAAGGCAATAATGTCGAAACAAACCCCATCGACCCTGCCCTGCTCCAGGGCGTGGGAGCTGACTTCCATGGCAACATCCCGCACTCCGCGCTCCACGAAGTCGGCGAGAAACTGGTGCACCGTGGTCAACTGGGGCGTAGTCATCCCCATATTGATCCGCGTATCACCGGTGACGCCAGCACCCAGGGTTCCAATGGTGGCCGAGGTGGTGCCCAAGGCCTGCCAGGCCTGAGTGAGAAGGTGAGTGGTCGAGGTTTTACCGTTGGTACCGGTGACTCCCACCATGGTGAGTGCTGTCGAGGGATGCCCAGTAAAGTCATCAGCCATTCGTCCCAGCAATGACGCCAAACCGGTCACAGCATGCACATCTGCGGACCGGTCGGTCGCTACGCGTTCAATCGTGTCACGAAGCTGCTGATCCATGACCTTCGCATCGATGAGAACCGCAGCAGCGCCCCGCTGAAGGGCATCACCAATCCAGGCAAGCGCCGATGCACCTGGTCGCCCAAGAGCGACGAAGATATCGCCGGGCTCTAGCATGCGGCTGTCTTGCACCAGCCTGCGAGCCCGCACGATAACGCCACTGAGTGCTTCGTCATAGTGTCCGAGGTCGAGATCCTGCACGCTCACCTGCGCGCCGGCTTGGCCTTCCGACCATACCTCGGTCACGCGAACTCGAAAATGAAATCGATTTCGACAGGCGCATCAAGAGGAAGAGCGGCAACGCCGACCGCACTACGCGCATGCACACCCGCCGCACCAAAAATTTCGCCCAGCAGGTCGGATGCCCCATTGATGACCGCGGGCTGGCCAGTAAATGAGGGTGCGGAGGCCACAAAGCCGACAACCTTCACCACACGTGTCACCCGATCCAATGAACCGATCACGGTCTTCGCGGCGGCAAGTCCGTTGAGAACGCAGGTGCGCGCGAGCGTGGCAGCGAGCTCAGGCTCCACCTCGGCACCTACCTTGCCGGTGACGGCCAGGATTCCCTCAACCGAAGGGAGCTGACCCGAGGTGAAAACGAGATTGCCCGCCACCACAGCAGGAACATAGTTGGCAACCGGCTTCGCTACGGGAGGGACAATCAGGCCAAGTTCAGCGAGGCGATCATCAAGGTTCGGCATCAGGAATCTTCTTTCTGGCGCTTCAAATACGCTACAAGCCCGCCTTCGGGTCCAGTAACAATCTGGACGAGTTCCCAACCCTCCGAGCCCCAGTTATTGAGGATCGCAGAGGTGTTGTGGATGATAAGCGGCGTCGTGAGGTACTCCCACTGGGACATATGTCGGCTTCCGTTCAGCTTGGGGCACGAGATCATCGCGTATCCTCATTCTATGTCTGCCCAAAACCCCCCGCTCAAAGGCATTATCTCCGGTCTTGCCGGACTGCTCGGTTTCAGCGCACTCGCTGGAGTACTGGTCACCGCGATGGTCGCCCCGGCCATTGCCGTCACCGGAGTCACCGCATCCAGCGCCATCGGGGTCTTCGATAAGCTCCCCGACTACATCACTATTGGAACACAGGCGCAGCGCAACGAGATCTGGGCTACGTACACCGGCGAAGGCAATGTCAACGGGCAGATAAAAATTGCCACCCTGTTCGACCAGAACCGCGAAGAGGTCAGCTACGAGCAGATTTCTCCCTATGCCCTTAGCGCCACCGTCGATGGTGAAGATGCCCGATTCTTCGAACACGGTGGTATTGATATTTCCTCAATTGTGCGGGCCACTGTGGGAAACGCGTCGAGTGGCAGCATCGAGAGTGGGGCCTCTACCCTGTCGATGCAGTTAGTAAAAAACATTGGGGTGCAGCAAGCCCTGAATCTTGACACCGAAGAAGAGCGCGAGGCGGCCTACAAGAAAGCCAATGAGCAGTCTCTGGATCGCAAGCTGAAAGAAATGAAGCAGGCGATCGCTCTCGAGAAGAAATACACCAAAAAAGAGGTTCTCACTGCCTACCTGAACATTGCAAACTTCGGCAACGCAACCTATGGAATCCAGGCCGCAGCACAGCGCTACTACAGTGTCAATGCGAGCGACCTCACCCCGGCGCAGGCCGCCAGCCTGGTGGCCATCGTGCAGGGACCCAGTGACCGCAACCCTGGGGATCCAGAAAATTATAAAGAGAATCAGGATCGCCGCGACTACATTCTGGACGCCATGCTGAAAGCCGGTCACCTGACCAAAGCGGAGCACAAAGAAGCGGTAGCCACCCCCGTTGATGAGACCACCGTCAAGCCTTCGATCTCGATTAATGGCTGCGTCGCGGCCCACGAGTACGCCAAGTGGTTCTGCGACTATGTCAGAAAGAGCGTCAAAGATTTCGAATTTCTCGGTGCGGACGAGGAAGAGCGCACCGAGAACTGGAAACGCGGTGGCTACAAGCTCTACACAACACTCGATATGGATGTGCAAATTCCTGCCCAGACTGCCACCTGGGCGTACGCACCGAATACCGAGACCGAGTTTGCCTTGGGCAGCGCGACCTCGACCGTCCAGCCTGGGACCGGTCGTGTGCTGGTGATGACACAAAACAAAATCTTTGACGACACCCTGGAGGGGGCGGGCTCTGCGGCCACCGCAGTGAACTTCAACACAAGCTACGAGTATGGCGGATCTTCGGGTTTTCAGCCCGGGTCGACGTATAAAGTTTTTACTCTGTTGGAGTGGCTGCGGTCGGGTAAAAGTGTCAACGAGCGACTCAATGGAAACCCGGATTCTCGGGCAAACTCGTCGAATTTTCCTAACCGCTGTGAGGGCAGGGGCTCAGAAACCTTTGGCTACGGGAACAACGCCAACGAGACCGGAACTTTCACGGTTCGCGACGGTACGGTGCGCTCAATCAACGGGGTGTTCTTTTCTATGGCTAAGCAGCTCGACCTCTGCGATATTCGCGATATGGCTGCTGAGATGGGCGTGGAGCGTGCCGACGGTGAACCCCTGGAGACCAACCCAACCTCGATCATCGGCACCAATGAAGTCACGCCACTGAGCATGGCCTCCTCTTACGCTGCTATTGCTGCCAACGGGATGTGGTGCAAGCCGATTATCGTCGATTCCGTCATCAAGCCCACCGGTGAGACCGTCCCCGGTCAAGAGAAGGAATGCGCTCAGGCCGTGACGCCCAATATCGCGCACGGTGCTGCTGACGTACTCAAAGGTGTTATTCCCACCCTCCGTTACTATCCCGATGACGGTGTCCCCATCTTCGCGAAAACGGGCACTACGGATAGAGCGAAACAGACCTGGGTGGCAACGGGAACGAGCGCGACGGGCACCGCCGTCTGGGTCGGCAATATCGTCGGCGACCGGAACATCACTCAGTCCGGTCTTGAGTATGCTGATGTCAGCGGGCTATACCTACGACACGCCATCATGGGGGCCACCGTCTCGGCCGCTAACCAGAAATATGGTGGGCAGGATTGGCCAAAGCCCGAGGCGAATCCGGTCGCGAGCAGCGGGCAGCCCGTTCCTGATGTTCGTGGCGCGAGCCTGAGTTCAGCCAAAACCGTGATCGAAAACATCGGATTCGGCTACGCCGACGGTGGTGCCATCGACTCGAGTGTCGAAGCGGGCAAGGTGGTTGGCACCGATCCCGAAGCGGGGGTGGTACTAGCCCGAGGAGCGACCGTCACCGTGTATACCAGCAAGGGCAACCAGGTGGCGTTCCCGGACGTCGTGGGCGACGGCCTGACCTACGACTTCACCACCGCGAGGTCTCAAATCCAGGCGGCAGGCTACCCTACGGTGATCCTTGCCTGCACGGCGCTAGAGCAGCAAGGCGCTGACCCTATCCTGCCCACAGACCCGCGCATAGGCAAGATACAGGCCAGCGATCCCGCGCCCGGCACACCCACGGTCCCAGGAGCAACGGTCACCCTCGGCGTCGGCAAGATCACCTGCTGATGTCGGCACCACTGCTGCGAGCAGGAGCGACCACTCTGGGGCTCGCCGTTGCCACCGGGGTAGCGGCATTCGCCTGGGGAGCGCTCGTAGAGCGCAACCGGTTTACGATCCGTCACGAAAGCCTGCCCTTGCTCGACCCCGGAGCGCGGTCTTTGACAATACTGCATATTTCCGACCTTCACCTGGCACCCTGGCAGCACCGCAAACAAGAGTGGGTGCGTTCCCTCTCCAGGGTCGAACCTGATCTCATTATCAACACGGGCGATAACCTGGGTCACCCCGAGGCGCTTCCCGCACTCCGATATGCCCTTAGTTCTTTTGAGGGGATACCCGGGGTGTTCGTCAACGGATCAAACGACTATTTCGGGCCCCAGTTCAAGAATCCCTTGCGCTACTTCAGCGCTCCATCTGCCCAACCCGAGGGTGCGGCGACTCTTGATACCGAACAGCTTGAGAGTTTCTTCGAAGACCAGCTTGGTTGGCTCTCACTCAATAATGTCGCCCGCGCCCTCGAGATTCGCGGGTCCCGGCTTGAGTTCTTCGGAACCAATGACGCACATCGCGGCTGGGATCGGCTGGATAAGTTACCGGCTGCCATCGAGGAGCTACGAGAGAACGTAGCCTGGTCGGCGAAGAATACGGGCGCAGATGCTGTCTCCATCGGAGTGACCCACGCCCCGTATCGCCGCGTGCTGGACTCGTTCGTTACGTCAGGTGCTGACATGATCTTCGCTGGACATACCCACGGTGGCCAGGTCTGCATTCCGGGGAGGCCAGCCTTGGTCACCAATTGTGATATTCCGCGCGATCAAGCAAGAGGTCTCAGTCTGTGGCAGCATGCCCGCAGCGGGGCTTATCTCAACGTGAGCGCGGGGATAGGAACATCCATCTACGCACCGGTTCGATTCGCCTGCCCACCGGAAGCAGTCGTGGTGACCCTGACGGCAGAAGATTTCAGCTACTCTTGATGATGTTCAGCCTGCGGGTCTGAATGATCGGGGTGTGGCGCAGCTTGGTAGCGCGCTTCGTTCGGGACGAAGAGGTCGTGGGTTCAAATCCCGCTACCCCGACCATATGTGAGGTGCAACAAGGAAACCTCTAAACCACCTGGCTTAGTGGTTGCGCCGGTAGGTGACTCGCCGGGTGGTTGATCGGGTGCGGACACGAGGTCTGTTAATCACGGTTGTGTGAAAAACTCATACATCAACAGGATGCCTCGTGCCCGCCGTTCCATCTTCGGTCATTGAGCCG
>JBOFDJ010000122.1:0-5697 GCA_051646885.1 Rhodoglobus sp. | reverse complement strand
AGCCCATCCGCACCGCACCGCACCGCACCGCACCGCACCGCACCGCACCGCACCGCACCGCACCGCACCGCACCGGGGTACATCATCCTCGAAATCGTGCTAGCTTGTTGATCGCATTGCCACCCAGAGACCCATCGTGCTTGGTCGATGGGTGTGGAAAATTTCTCTGGGGGTTTCATGGTCACTATGTTTTTTCAGCGCACCTCTCACCACGTGATCGAGCTGCTCTCAACATCAGCGCCGACGGCAGCAAGCGAGCTCGCCCTGACCGGCAGCACCGGCCTCGCTGCTGCCGTGATTGGCGGATGCGGGCTGCTCACAATGGGCGTGGTCGCCATGGCACTCGCCCGCCACTCCCGCCGCCGCACCAAAGTCTGAGCGCGGCTAGCAGCGGCAGCCGCAGCGGGAGAGCAGGATACCAAGCCGATACGATGGCCGCATGACAGATCGTGGCGACATCGAGTGCTGGCTAACCGATATGGATGGCGTGTTGGTGCACGAAAACCGCCCGGTGCCGGGCGCATCCGACCTGCTCCAGCAGTGGCGTGACGAGGGCAAGCCCTATCTCGTGCTGACCAATAACTCCATCTTCACACCGCGCGACCTCAGCGCACGGCTGAAAGCATCCGGTTTGGATGTTCCCGAAGACTCGATCTGGACCTCAGCGCTGGCCACCGCCGACTTCCTGAAATCCCAAATGCCCGGTGGCAGCGCCTTTGTTATCGGTGAAGCCGGCATCACAACCGCACTGCACGAAGCCGGTTTCGTGATGACCGAAACCACTCCCGACTATGTGGTGATCGGCGAAACACGCAACTACTCCTTTGAGGCCATCACGAAGGCCATCCGCCTGATCGGCGCTGGTTCTCGATTTATCGCGACGAATCCGGATGCCACCGGCCCCACTGCCGACGGACCACTCCCCGCCACCGGCGCGGTGGCCGCCCTCATCACCAAAGCCACCGGCAAAAAGCCCTACGTGGTGGGCAAACCCAACCCGATGATGTTCCGCTCGGCAATGAACAAGATCGGTGCCCACAGTGAGAACACCGGCATGATCGGCGACCGGATGGACACCGATATCGTTGCGGGGATCGAAGCGGGCCTGCATACCATCCTGGTGCTCACCGGTATTAGTGACCGGGCTGAGATCGATCGCTACCCGTTTCGACCAGACGAAACCCTCGATAGCGTGGCCGACCTGCTCTCTGTCGAACCGGTGGAATCAACACTGCACTAGCTTCAGTCTGCTGCGACCTCCAGCAGCTAACCGGTCGATACCGCCATAGAGCCGACGAGCTCAGCATCGCCTGAACGGCTCACGAAACAGTAGTAATTGCGGTCACCCTCGTCCCACTGCTCGGCATCGGCGGGAAAACTCGCCGCTATCTGAACGTCGGTTAGGCCGCTCGACGCCGAATAATCAATCACCGTGGTAGCGGCGCACAGCAGGCTCGTGGAGGCTTGCAGCTCGGCAAGACCAGGGTAGACGGCATCCGCGTCACCCGGAAGTACCCCCTTTGCCAGCATCTGCCCAGAGTGTGGTTGCTTACAGTCCACCACGGTGTAGTTCTGCTCCCAGGGTGATTCGTATGGGGTGAGACATTCGCCACCCCGAAGCTGATCCCAGGGATGATCGCCCACCGCGACCGGGCCGGTGCCCGCACCGGCGTTAGAGGGTGTAGCACTCAGCGACGCGGAAGGAGCGGTAGAGGCCTCGGGGCTTGGAGCTTTCTGACCGATCCGGGCGCCCAGCAGAAACATAGCTACCAGCACGAGGCTCGCTACCACCGCAATGGCAATCCCAATCAGTGCTTTTTGTCCCCGCGACGGGGAAGGATCTACGGTAACCGGCGAACGTCGGTAGAGGGTCAGCGCGTTTCCCTCCGACTGCGGTCCAGGCTTCGGCGGCGATGCTCCGGGCGACAGGCTTGCTTTCGCTCCTGGGATGGCCGACACCTGGTCGGAATGACCGAAAAGAACGTCAATATCTGATACCTCGGGCGCTTCACCCTCAGGCTCAGGACCCCCCACCGACTGAGCTCCCAACACCTCCGTTACGCCCTCACGAGCGGACTCGTGCGGAGGAACGAAGGAGGGAGGAGCCTGAAGTGCCGCAGGGGCGAGCGGGAACACCGAGGCCGGAATCACAGGCGAGGCCATGGTGGGGACATCCCAGTCATCCACGACCGAGGCGGACGGGAGCGCAGCAGAGGGGGGCGCAGCGGAGGAAAGCTCGGTGGGTGGAACCCTCACCGGAGCGGGGACCGCGACGGGAACAACGGGCATTGCAGGATCAGCAACACTAGGCTCAATCGGCTCGGGATCAGCGCTCTCACCCGGGGTCAAATTCCACCGGAACTTATTTATGCCAACGGGATCGTCTGTCATGGGGCAAGGCCCAAGTCTGCCAATCCCATGGCCGCAAGATAAGGATAACCGGCGGCTTCAATCCGCTCACGAGCCCCCGTGTCGCGGTCGACCACCACAGCGACTGCGGCAATCTCGGCACCGGCCTTGAGTAGAGCCTCAATCGCAGCCAGTGGCGAGCCCCCGGTGGTCGAGGTGTCTTCGAGAACGATGACCCGCTGACCTGCCACATTCGGGCCCTCAACCTGCTTGCCGCGACCGTGGTCTTTGGGCTCTTTACGCACCACAAAAGCGTCGTACTGCAGGCCACGAGCGGCACCCTGATGCAGAACCGCAGCGGCAATCGGATCGGCTCCCATGGTCATACCCCCCACTGCTCGCACAGCGGGAACTTCAGCAATAAGATCGAGCATGACCTGACCGATCAGTGGTGCCACCCTGTGATCGAGGCTGACCGTCCGGAGGTCAACATAGTAGCTGGCCTTCGCTCCACTGGTCAGGGTAAAGTCGCCGTGGAACACCGCCTCAGCGCGAATGTAGTCGATGAGCTGTTGCTTTACGTCAATCACTCCCTAACACTATCGATTCCAACCTCGACGAAGAAAAGTAGACCGGTGTTAGCGCTAGCGTTGAGTGCATGCGCGTCGCCACCTGGAATGTGAACTCAATCCGAACCCGTGTATCCAGAGTCATTGACTGGCTACACAGCGAAGACGTTGACGTGCTGGCGATGCAAGAGATCAAATGCACGGCTGCGCAGTTTCCGTTCGAGCAGTTCACCGAGGCCGGCTACGAGGTGGAACTGCACGGTCTCAACCAGTGGAATGGTGTCGCCTTCGCCAGCAGACTGCCGCTGGAGGAGGTGTCGGTCGGCTTCGAGGGAACTCCCGGTTTCGGTAAGGCCCTCGACGATGGTTCACTCCCCCGCGAAGCCCGGGCCCTCGGGGTCACCGTGGGCGGTGTGCGGCTGTGGAGTCTGTATGTGCCCAACGGCCGCGAGCTCGACCATCCGCACTACACTTATAAACTGGAGTGGCTAGCCACTCTCGCGGCGCACACCCGAACCTGGGTCGCTGCCCATCCCGAGCAGCCCTTCGCGCTCATGGGCGACTTTAATATAGCCCCGCTCGACATCGATGTCTGGGATATCGCCGCCTTCGAGGGCAAGACCCATGTGAGTGCGCCCGAGCGTGCGGCTTTTACCGCCTTCGAAACCGCTGGGCTGATCGATGCCCTGCGCAGCCGCGGTGTCGAGGGCTACACCTACTGGGACTACCAGCAGCTGCGATTCCCTCGAAATGAGGGGATGCGCATTGACTTCATCCTGGGATCCCCCGCTTTTGATCGGCTGGTCACCGAAGCAACAATCCATCGGTCTGAGCGCAAAGGCGATGGACCCAGCGATCACGTTCCGGTGAGTGTCGACATTGCGGTTGACATCGAGGATGACGATACGCCGATGTTCCTCTGAACCGAGCCGCGTCAACCGGCTAAAATTTTTTCATGGACAAGCCCCGTTCACAGCCCCGCCCGAAACGGACACCCCGAATAGCCATCAGCCAGGTTGTGACCACCGTATTCGAACAGATGTTGCGCGCGGTTCATGAGGGCGAACTTCGGCCAGGGCAGCGCCTCAACGATGCCGAGATTGCTGAGCAGTTTGGGGTATCCCGCACCCCCGTGCGTGAAGCGCTGCAACGACTACGTGATATTGGTGTCGTCGAGACCTCCCCCGGGAGGTTTACCAGGGTGGTCAATGTCACCCCCGCACACACGCTCCAGGCCTATGTGGTGTGGCTGGCTCTGTATGAGGTTCTCGTGCGTGAGGTGGTACCGACCGCATCACCTGCAACCCTGGAGAGGCTCGTGCGAGATCATGAGCGATACCTCGCGGCTGTTGCTGCACTCAACACCAAAGACATAGCGCGGCACAATTTCGACTTCTTCGGGCGGATGCTCGCCAGTTCCGAGAACGCCACCCTCCAGCGCGCCATCATGTCTGTGGTTCACGTGATCCGCCTGGGTAGCCTGCACCTGCCAGACTATGTCGACTTTGTGGCCCTCGGTCACGCACATGACCTGCTGATCCAAGCAGCACGGGAGCGCGATCTTGACCCCGCACTTGAGGCCATGGCAGCCCTGGCCGATATGGGCATCCCTCAGTCTTAGTGGTCCGCAGCTGGTCAGTGCCTGCGGTCGGCTCCGAAACGCTAAACGGTGGATGCCGTACTGCGACGGAGCTCGCCCAGGAGAACCTGTTCCCCTTGCTCCAATGCAATGTGCGGCGGGAGTAGTGACAGCAGCAGCGGGAGTAGTGACAGCAGCGGCGGGAGAAACTCACCGGTGGCGGGAGGTGCTACTCCCGCCACGAGAAGTTTTCTCCCGCCACACAGCAGCCCGCCACACCTATTTCTAGTTTCTTGCAAATATCCGCGGCTTTGACTTTCGCGGCGGTTAGGGCAACGATTAATTAAGGAACGCGATAGTCCTTACTGTTGCAACTCGCAGGCGGGGCCGCGAATATGGGAGCCGTCCGGTGAACCGCAACGCTTGGGAGATACGGCATGAAGAGGTGTTGGAAGTCCTTACTATCCGGTGTTTCTACCGTAATTATTGGGGTAACTATAACGGGGGCCACGCTGCCCGGGACGCCCGAACCGTCATACACCCCTGAAGCCTCGCCGCTCCATGTCACCGTCACCAAAAACGGATACACAGTGGAGCTCACTCCTGAGGCGGCGACCGATGCTGGTCTGTCCACGGAGCAGGCGGAAGCAGCAGTGTGTGATGGTACTTATTTTTTCCAGCGCGTGAGCAACACGCTCGAATGGGGATCTCAGAACTCCTGCAGTCCGGCCCTCCCGGCTCAGTATGCTCCGCAGAGAATCGATGTGACCCTTGAAGGAACATGCAGTGGCCCTTTTTGCATAAGCTGGCCAGTCGAGGCCGGCCCGATCACTTCGGGCGATACTTTCTCGCGCGTGGCGAGCGCTGCCACTAGCGAAGTATGCGACTCGAACGAGCTGCGTCGTTTCCGGATCGCGGTGCATCTCTGGTACGGCGGGGTCGACTACGGAACCGTACGTAGTGCTCCTTGGTCCGATGTCGACTGCGATGTCTGAGCGGCACCCGTGAACAGCGATATCGAGGGCGGAGATTTCTGGGTTCGCCGGGTGGATGCTAGCCCCGATGTCATTGTGTCGATCTCGGCGCAACTGCGCTGCGGTGGTGAGCTCGAAACGTTTCTCTTCGTGACACCGCAGCGCAGTGACAGCGACACCTTCACGGCAACCGCGACCAAAATCATGAAGGATAATCCTTCAGTAT
>JBOFDJ010000121.1:0-5180 GCA_051646885.1 Rhodoglobus sp. | reverse complement strand
AGCCGCGCATCGTGTTGGAAGCGACTGGATCTGGCGGGGTGGTGTCGTGGCGTATCGGGGCGGATGAGCACGCCTTGCCGCGAGTGGTCGCGGCGTTGTCCACCCACATGGCGGGTCTGCGGCATGAATCCACATCAGGTGTCCGGAGCGTGGAAACAGCGGCGTCGCTGCGCACTTCACGGACGTCCGGCATGCCGCTGGCGACCGCGCAGGTAGAGCCGGCCACGCGGTCGGTGTTGGCGGCACTGGCGTCGACTGGACGTGACGAGTCAGTCACTCTGCAAGTCATCCTGGGTGCTCGCTCGACGCCGCGTGTTGTGGGTAGCGAGGTCGAGGTCGCAACCCGACGTGGCGTGCAGACCAAGCTGAGTGAGCATCGCTTCGGCTGCGACATCCGCATCGGGGCAGACGCGGCCAGTGTGAGTCGCGAGCGCATGCTGGTCGGCGGTGTGCTGGCTGGGTTGCGTGGCCTGGAAGCCCCCGGTGTACGGCTGCACCTGCGGCGCATGTCCGTTGGTCGGTTCAAGCGGGCTGGGTCGCCGCTGTGGTGGCCGCTCTGGCTAGGTGTGACAGAAGTTGCGGCGCTGCTGGCGTGGCCCATCGCTGTCGATCCTGAGACGCAGCTACCAGGTGTGGCTTCGCCGCACCCGATGCTGCTGCCAGTCCCGCGACGGGTAACGCGCAGTGGGCGCAGCCTGGGTGTATCAGCGGTGGACGGCCAGCCCATCGGGTTGCCAACCACGGACAGCCTGCGCCACCTTCATGTGCTTGGCCCGACTGGCGTTGGCAAGTCGACGCTGCTGGCCAACCTGGCGCTGCAGGACATGGCAGCGGGTCGCAGCGTGGTGGTTATCGACCCGAAGGGGGATCTGGTCGAAGACTTGCTGGCCCGGATACCAGAAAGCCGCCTGGACGACGTGGTCGTGCTGGATCCATCCGGTGACGCCCCTGTCGGCATCGGAGCGTTGGCCGCTCGAAACCCTGCCGAGGCAGATCTACTGGCAGAGCATCTGCTCGGCGTGCTGCACTCCTTGTACGCCGACGCGTGGGGTCCCCGGACGCAGGACATCCTGCACTCCTGCCTGCTGACCCTGGCGCGACGCTCCGCTCTGACACCCAACGACCCGGCTACCAGTCTGGTCATGGTGCCCTTGCTACTGACCAATGACGGCTTCCGTCGTTCGGTGGTGGGGCGAATCGCTAAGGCCGATCCGATGGGGCTGGGCACCTTCTGGGCTTGGTACGAATCAATCTCGGAGGCTGAGCGCCAGGCAGCGATCGCGCCGCTCATGAACAAACTCCGCCCCATCTTGCTCCGACCCGGCCTCCGGGCGGTGCTCGGGCAACGGCAGCCGAAGTTCCGGATTCAAGAAGTCTTCACGAAGCGTCGCATCCTGCTGGTCAGCCTGAACAAGGGGTCGCTCGGCAGCGAGGGCGCGCAACTCCTCGGCTCTCTCGTCGTCGGGCTGCTCTGGCAAGCCGCTCTCGGACGAGCCGGGACGTCGCCAGAACTGCGACATCTGGTATCGGTTGTCGTCGATGAGATGCAGGACTACGTCCGCCTACCCGGTGACATCGCCGATGCTCTCGCTCAAGCTCGCGGACTTGGTGTCGGCTTCACGCTGGCCCACCAACACCTCGGCCAACTCCCGAAAGCGCTCCGCGAAGCGGTGGCCGCCAACGTGCAGTCACAGCTGTGCTTCCAGCTCAGTGGCAGCGATGCCAAGGCAATCGCTGCGTCGCGACCTGGCGTGCTGGTAGCCGAGGACTTCCAGCGGCTCGGTGCCTTCCAGACGTACGCACGGCTCAGCGCCAGTGGTCGAGCGACGGACTGGATGTCGCTCACCACGACGCCACTCAGCAAGCCACTACGCAACGCGGACGTGCTGCGAACCCAATCCGCGACCCGCTATGGGCAACCGCTCGATGAGGTCGAAGCCGACCTGCTCGGACTCCTCTACGCGCAGAAATCAACGGAATCGACAGGATCGACAGACCACAGTCAGCCTCATGGTCCAGGCGACGTGCCTGGTCGGGTACGACCCGGAGCCGCCTCGTGAACGGCCGTCTGCGCGACGCCGATGAGCCGACTATCCATCGAATGGGCGGCACAAGCCCAGAGGTGGCGGGCCGAGCTGCCTCACCGGTCGCCTCGCCGTTGGGACTCGCTACAGGGGCGGCATATGCGCCGGTCAGGGGCGCCTCAGGCGGTTCCTGGTCGCCGAATGACCCCTCCACGGAGGTTCCGGGTTCACGTCCACGGCGCGGGCAGCCAGCCCGGTCAAACGTCGGCGCTAGGCAACTGGCCCGACTCGAGGAAGGCTTGGCCGAGCGAGACCTGGCGGTGCTGCGACGAGTTGGTGAGCATGGCTTCCTGACGCGGGAGCAGATCACCCGCTTTGTCTTCACCCGGCACGCCTCGGAGCAAACCGCTGAGCGCACCAGCCGTAGAGTGCTCACCCGACTCGACCGCGACGGACTGCTGCGCAGCCTGCCTCGGCGACAAGGCGGCATGCACGGCGGCTCGACTCCAGCGGTCTGGCAACTGACCAGCGCCGGTGCTCGGCTGCTGCGTGGTGCAGCTGGACGGTCTCATCGGGTGAGTGTGCCGAGCGTTCGCTGGCTGAACCACTGTTTGGCGGTTGCGGAGACGCACCTGGCCATCCGGGGGCATGGGGACGCCAGTGACCGCGGGGTCGAAGTCACGGTCGAGCAGGCTGGCTGGCGCATCCGCACTGGCCTGGGTGGTGAAGCCGTCTGGCTCAAGCCCGACCTGTTCGCCCACATCACCGGACGCGACGACGAGGGCGAGTACCACGACTACTGGTTCGTCGAGGTCGATCTCGGCACCGAGAGCCTGCCGACCTTGCTCAGAAAGGCCAGCCGGTACCAGGCGCACTACCAGAGCGGTGTCGAGCAGGACCAGCTCGGGACGTTCCCGCTGGTGCTATGGGTATTCGCCGGATCCCGCGATGAAGAGCGACGCATTGAGTTCGCCGACCGCCTCAAGGCCAGCCGCACGCTGGATGGTCGGCTGCACCGCACGGCCGCGCTCGCTGGCGTCGCAGACGTGCTGGCATCCCCGAGCACCACGACTGGGGGTCAAGTATGAGCGAGCAGCAGCGGTACCGCACGATCCTGGCCGACCCGCCCTGGGACATCGAGCAGAGGGGCGCCCGCGGTGCCAGTGAGCACTACAACCTCCTGAGCCTGGAACGAATCAAGGGGATGCCGGTTGCTGACCTAGCCGAGGACGATGCCCACCTGTGGCTGTGGGTCACCAACGCCACGCTGCGTCACGGCTACGACGTTGCCGAGGCGTGGGGCTTCACCGTCCGCTCACCGCTGACCTGGGTCAAGTTCCGGCTGGGCCTCGGCAACTACCTCCGCAACGCCACCGAGCATCTGCTGTTCGCCACCAAAGGCCGAGCACCCGTGCGCTACCGCTCGCAGCCGACCTGGATCCAAGCCCCCGTCCAGGACCACTCGCACAAGCCTGAGGAGCAGTACGCCGTTATCGAGCGGATCTCACCGGGGCCGTATCTGGAGCTGTTCGCTCGGCGGCGACAGCCGGGCTGGGATGTGTGGGGGAACCAGATCGCCAGCGACGTCACGCTGCCGGGCTACCCGGTGCCCGAGCTGGTCGAACGGCCCCGCCCATGAACACATCATGTGTTCATGCCCCTCGTCGGGGGCCTGCGACCGTCACCGTGAAGGCATCTGCTTTCGCCGGTCGCACCACCCCGAGGAAGGTGACCCGCTTCCGTTCATCCTGCCGGATGGACAGCCAGCAATCGCTGGGGAGCGGGAGGAATCCCTCAGAGAGGAACCAGTGACGAGTCCATGACTACCAAGGTCAAGACTCTCGCTATTCGGCTGGACGACGACCTGCACGCCAGGTTGTCGGTTCTGGCCAAGCTCGCCGAGATCCCGGTGTCCGACGTCATCCGTCGGGCCATCGAGACCGAACTCACCGCCATGAGCAGTGACCCGGCTTTGTCTTCCAAAGCCAGTGATCTGCAGGCCGACATCGAACGCGATGCAGCCGCCCAACGGGCAGCCATCGCCGAGATATTCGGCACTACCGCTGGCGGTGCGAAGGCGAGCAAGTCCCGCACAACTCCGACTACCGGGAGCAGCTCAGCCAAGAGCTGAGCGAACCTGAAAGAGATGAGCAGCGGGACACCAACCGGGGACACCACCTACCAGTCAGCATCGCAGCCAGTGATGCCCAGACTCAGGTGGTGCTCCCCGGCACAACAAATAGGAATACGAACTGAATACGAAGAAAGGTGTTGTAGAAAACGCCAAAGTCAAAGAAAGCCGTTGAATTAATTCAACTTTCGAGGGAAAATAGGAATAGAAAAGTAACGAATATAAGGACCGAAAGAATGCGGACGTCACTACCAGAAAGAGCTCCGGAAGAATTGGGCGCGATCATCAAGGAGGCACGCATCAGGGCGGACCTATCTGCAGCCGAGGTTGCCAGACGAGCCGGTGTCACCAAGGGCACCATCACAAGGCTGGAACTGGGCCAGATCGCTAGCCCAAGAGGTGAGAACCTGCGGGCCATCGCTGACGTGCTGGGCATCCCGGCTAGTGACCTCTACGTCACAGCCGAGTGGATCCCCGAAGGCGATCTGCCGACCTTCACTCCATACCTGCGCAGCAAGTACCGCCACCTCCCCGCCAAAGCCCAGCGCGAACTCGAAGCCAGCTTCGGCGACATCGCCAAGAAGTACGGCTACGACCCGGCAGGCCCAGCCCCAGGAGAAGACGAAACATAACCAGAGAGCAAAGTAACCGAGAGGAGGAACATCATGACCAACATAGCAATCACCCAACAACAGAGCGCAGCGACCACCGCAGCGACTAGAACTCCTCCCTCGGTACTCAGTGCACTGCGTGCCGTCGTCCCGACTCGCGGCAATGTCACCCGCCAAGAGGCGCTGCGAATCGCCGAACTACAAGCCAACAAACTCATCGCCCTGCTCGAACAGCGCGGCCACGACCTGGCTGACGGCATCCGTGAACACCACCTGGCCGGTCTGCCTCGCCTGCGAGTGACGCGCGCCCGCCTACCAGTGTCTGGTACCAGCCACTGGAACGGTGCCGAGTGGATCATCACGATCAATAGCGGTGAGAGCGAAGCCAGGCAGCGCTTTACGCTGCTACACGAG
>JBOFDJ010000120.1:0-5420 GCA_051646885.1 Rhodoglobus sp. | reverse complement strand
CGTCACTGGATTTGTTACATCCACCGGATCGCCCGGCTCACGCTCGGCGATTTCTACTGTGGGTTCGGTGCCGAGGGCTTCGGTGAGTGTGGTGACGGCGGTGGCGGGGTCGTCGGTGTAGTTGATTGCGGTCAGTTCGTTGCCGGAGTTGTCGACGAGGCTGAGTCCGGTCGCGCTCATTCTGATTTCTGCTACCGCAGAGTCAGGGTTTGCGGTTTCTTCGGCAGTGGAAGAAGTGGATGGTGCTGGTGTTCCTGCGTTGTCACTTTGGTTGCTGCATCCTGCCATGGACAGAATGAGGAAGAACCCCGTTGCTGCAAGGTGTGTGAGCGCAGAAGTTTTCATGCGTGAATTCTAGTGACAACGCAGGGCACATTTGACCGTTCGTCGCCCGCTATAGGCCTCCTAGCGGGTAACCTTGAGCCCCGTGGCTCTTACTATTGCAATCGTCGGTCTTCCTAACGTCGGTAAGTCGACGCTCTTCAACGCCCTCACCAAAAACCAGGTGCTGGCGGCCAATTACCCCTTCGCCACGATCGAGCCCAATGTCGGCGTGGTGAATCTCCCGGACCACCGCCTAGCCGTGCTCGCGGACCTCTTCGCCAGTGAGCGCATCCTGCCAGCACCGGTGTCGTTCGTCGATATCGCGGGCATCGTCAAGGGTGCCTCAGTGGGGGAGGGTTTGGGCAATAAATTTCTTGCCAATATCCGCGAGGCCGACGCGATTGCCCAGGTTGTTCGCGGTTTCGCTGACCCGGATGTGGTGCACGTCGACGGCAAGG
The DNA here is from genome assembly GCA_051646885.1 of Rhodoglobus sp. Taxonomy (GTDB): domain Bacteria; phylum Actinomycetota; class Actinomycetes; order Actinomycetales; family Microbacteriaceae; genus Rhodoglobus. The sequence goes on along the minus strand of JBOFDJ010000120.1, from coordinate 4,638 downwards.
TTGACGCTGCCTCCGATATGGAAACCATCAACACCGAGCTGATTTTGGCCGACCTGCAAACCCTGGAGAAGGCGATCGCGCGGTACGAGAAGGAGCTAAAGACGAAGCGGGTCGAGCCTCTCGTGCTCGAGACTGCTCGCCTGGCCCAGGCGGCGTTGAATGCGGGGACACCGCTGTCGGTATCCGGAATCGACACCGAGCCGATTCGCGAGCTGGGTCTTCTCACGATCAAACCGTTCATCTATGTATTCAACGTCGACGAGGCTGTGCTTCAGGATGCCGCGGCCCTGCTGAGCCTGGCGACCCTCGTCGCCCCAGCCCAGGCCATCTTCCTCGATGCCAAACTTGAATCGGAGCTCATCGACCTCGACCCTGAGGACGCCGCCGAACTGCTCGCCTCGACTGGCCAGAACGAGAGCGGCCTCGACCAGCTTGCGCGGATCGGCTTTGACACCCTCGGTTTGCAGACTTACCTCACTGCCGGCCCGAAGGAGTCCCGCGCCTGGACGATTGGCCGAGGCTGGAAGGCGCCACAGGCTGCCGGGGTCATTCACACCGATTTTGAGAAGGGTTTCATCAAGGCTGAGGTGATCGGTTTTCAGGATCTCGTCGACGCTGGTTCCATCGCCGAGGCCCGCGCCCGGGGTAAGGCCAGAATCGAGGGCAAAGACTACGTGATGCAGGACGGCGACGTGGTCGAGTTCCGTTTCAGTGCGACCTCTAGCGGGAGCAAGAACTAGGGTGCGGGCTGTGAGCGGTACGCGCCTGAGGGATGAGCAGCAGCAGATACTCCGATTTTGGTGGATGCTTGAGCTCTTTAGCCCTCAGAAAGTTCCCAAGAACACTCCCCGAGCGACCCGGGCTGCGGACCGACAGGTGGTCGAGTGGAAAGCGGGTGAGCCGCTGCCCTGGGAAACGCTTCGGACTCCTGCGCCTTTGGGCACGACACGACGGGTTTGGCAGCACACGGTTTATCTCGGTGTTTACAATCTCGAAGCGACGTATGAGAGGCTGCGGCGCGTCTTCGGTGAGGACAAGGACGCCTATGACGAGCGCCAGGCTGGGCGTAGCGCGTGCGCGGGGGTCTTGGTCGATAGAAACGGAAGACTTGTAGCTGATTCGGCGGTTCTGTCATCGGCTCTCTGGGCCGTGGGTCGCATAGAAAAGACTGGCGTGCGTGATCGTGCCTGGGCTGACGGTTTTCCGGACGCGGCGCAGGCCTTTTGCGAAGCGCTTGACAAGTTTGAGGGGGCTCGTCGTGAAACCATGGATGCGGATGAGCCTCTTGCGCAGGATGGGGAGTCGATCATTGCTGTGCTGCGTACTGCTCAAAAGATGGCGGGCGTACTGGGGAACCTTGATCTCGCGACTGAGTCGATTGTCATCGAGTCGGTGGCAATCTCGGCCCAGCGTGCGGGCGGTGCGGGCGATATCGACTTCCTGAACAGTTTTTTCCTCGAAGACCTCGCGACCGTTCGAGCTGCTACCGCGACCGGGCGCGGCTGCGGTAAGGCTCTGGCTGAATATCTCACAAGCGATAAGGCTGTTGACGAGCACGGTCGTGTGGATGTCATCCGAACTAGCGAGGCAGTTGATGACAGCGTGAAACCGGGCCGTCTTCCCAAAGGACGTTGGCCAGCTGACCCGGACCATGGCCTCTCCTTGCGGCAGCAGTTCGCAGTAAACCATGCGCTCAGCGATCTTGCGTCTACGCATGGGTTGATGGGGGTGAACGGGCCACCGGGTACCGGGAAGACCACGATGCTCCGCGACATCCTTGCTGGCAATGTTGTCGAACGAGCCCGGCAGCTGGCAGCGCTTGCTCGCCCTGCGGAAGCATTCACATCGACGACTCATCGCTGGACGGCGTTGGACGGCCGCTCCAGGGCGGTACGGCAGTTGCAACCCCAGCTGACCGGGTACGAGATGGTTGTCGTCTCTGCCAACAACGCCGCTGTCGAGAATGTCACCAGAGAGGTCCCTGCGCGTGATGCGATCCATCGGCAGTGGCATGGCCGGGCCGATTACTTCGCCGACCTCGCCACCGAAGTTCTTAACGAAGCTGAGGCGCGGCAGGGCGGAGAACCCAAGATTGAAGCTTGGGGGTTGATCGCCGCCCGTCTTGGCAACAAGCGCAACCGTAACGATTTTTATTCAGCATTCTGGTTTGACAAGAAGGACCCGCACACAAAAGAGCCGGTACCGGACAGCGTCCCGCGCATGCAGACTCGTCTCGCCCGATGGAGCGATGGCAGTGTGCAGCGAAAGAGTTGGAAAGAGGCGTGTGGCGATTTTACTCGGGCTGAGCAACGCGTCGACGCGCTCCTCATGGAGCGGAAGCAGGCACAAAAACGTATGCAGCAGCTCCCGCAGCTGATCGAGGATGAGGGCAGCTGTACCCATGCAGTAGCTCGGATCCAGCGCGATATACCCGGCGTGGAAGAGCGTCTTGTTGTGCTTCGCGACACAACCGATCAGAGACGCAGCGAGTTGGCCATCGCTGTGGCGGCGCGTGACCGCCATGTTGGCGTCAAGCCAGGAATCCTGGAAACGGTTCTCACTTTCGGACGCGCAATTCGTGAATGGCGTGGAGCGCTTAAGCCTTTCGATGACCGTCTAGTGACTGCGGAAAGTGCGCAGCAGCAAGCCGAGGTGGGTGCTACCCGGTGGGGCGACCGTCTGGCAAGACTCCAAGACGATCTCAGGTCAGCCGAGATAGCGCGCGCCCACGCGGCAGAGGCATTGGGAAACCTTCGGCACCAGATCGAGGTCGATATGGGCAAGCTCGGATCCAATTATCCGGGTGCGGCATGGATAGGCGAGGCGCGTGAGCTGCATGCGCCCTGGCTCGATGCAGATCTGGACACCGCACGGTCGGAGCTATTCCTTGCAGCTTTGCAGCTCCACCAGGATTTCCTTGCCAACACTGCTGCGGACATGTCGCATGGGCTACGTGCTGCGCTAGAGATCGTCGCAGGAGGCGGACCGCGCAAGCTTGAGGCCGAGAAGCGCCGCGCAGCGTGGCAACTGTTTTTTCTCGTCGTTCCTCTGGTGTCGACGACATTCGCATCATTCGGACGGATGTTCGGTGATGTGGGGCCAGAGACTATTGGCTGGCTTCTTGTCGATGAGGCGGGTCAAGCATCCCCTCAATATGCTGTTGGCGCGATTTGGCGCGCCCAGCGAGTCGTCGCCGTCGGTGACCCTCTTCAGCTCCAGCCCGTGGTGACGATCCCGCAAAAAGCACAACGGGATATCGCCTCTGCCTACAGTGTTTCTGGTACCTGGATACCCCCGCAAGCCTCGGTGCAAACCCTGGCAGACCGGGTGTCCCGCCATGGAACGACACTTCACCAGGGCGAGAGCAACGTCTGGGTAAGCGCACCGTTGACGGTGCACCGTCGCTGCGACGACCCCATGTTTACCCTCTGCAACGACATTGCCTACAACGGCATCATGGTGAATGGGGTGAAGCGTCGGCTTGATGACCAGGATCATCCCGATCTTTTCGAGGGTCCCACCGGTCCGCTCATCATTCCGAGCCGCTGGATAGACGAACCCGCGCTGACTCGCGGGAGCCATCTCCAGGAAAACCAGATTGCCCGGCTGGAGAAGGCTCTTTCTTATCTCACTGATCGTGGCATCCCGCTGAAAGAGGTGATCGCGATCTCTCCTTTCCGCACTGTCGCTGACCGCCTCGGCACGCTGTCGCGGGCGTATCCCGACCTCGCGGCGGGCACGATCCACACGGCCCAAGGGAAGGAAGCATCGGTGGTCTTTTTGGTCCTCGGGGGAGATCCTGCATCCCCGGGTGCAAAGGCGTGGGCGGCGTCCACCGTCAACCTGGTCAACGTTGCTACCAGCCGTGCGAAACGCCGACTGTTCGTTATTGGCGACCGCGAAGCCTGGGCTCGACACAATTACTTTCACCAGCTTGCGGAGTCTCTCCCTCGGTAGCACCGCGTTTCTTCCTCGTGGTCTTAACTGCATTGTGTAAGTCTGGATCAGAGTCATAACACCGGTTTCTCTGAAGCGAACGACCGACGAGGTTACGAGGAAATATGGCAAAAGATCATTTCGTCCCCGCGGCGCTATTGGGCCGCTTCTCGGTGGACGAAACGGGGCCAGCTCGTCGCCGTCGGTTAGCAGTCGTCCGCAGGGGTGTGCCACAGGCGCATCAGGCTACAGCCGAAGCGATCGGCTTCGCGAACAAGCTCTACGACGTTGACTTTGACACCTCACTGAGTAAGCACGGACCTCGCTTCGTTGATGCGCTGTGGGACGATTACGAGCCTCGGCTCCCTCGGGCGCTTGACCTGCTGAGCGAAGACCGGTGTGATCTTGATCATTGGATTAACGTTCTCGTCCCGTTCGTTGCGTCTCTCCTCGTTCGGGACAGGTTCTACGGCGAGCGGCTCACACACGCTCACCAGGGGGAGATCAATGAGAAAAGCCCGTTGGATGCCATCGCCTTCGGTGATTCGAATATCAATCTGAATCGAATTCTTCACCGTAACGGGATCATGGGAAGGCTGATGGTCTCTCGCTGGTTAATCCTTGAGGTCGAGGATGATCTCTGCACATCAGATCTTGGTTACGCGTTCGAATGCGATCAGGTTGAACGCGATGGACATGTTG
>JBOFDJ010000119.1:0-7137 GCA_051646885.1 Rhodoglobus sp. | reverse complement strand
TGCTCTTCGGTGAGGAAGGGCGCTGGGGCCTCTTCCACGAGCTTTTGGTGCCGACGTTGCAGCGAGCAGTCGCGAGTAGAGATCACTACCACGGTGCCGGCGCTGTCAGCCAAACACTGGGTTTCGACGTGGCGCGGCTGGTCCAGGTATTTCTCGACGAAACATTCGCCGCGACCGAAGGCGGCTACCGCCTCGCGCGTTGCTGAGTCAAAAAGCTCGGGAATTTCATCCCGCGTCCAGGCCACCTTCAGGCCGCGGCCACCACCACCGAAGGCGGCCTTAATCGCCACAGGAAGACCGTGGATGTCGACGAAGTCCAGCACCTCCTCGGCCCCCGCGACCGGGTTGAGCGTGCCGGGAGCCAGCGGGGCACCCACCTTTTCGGCGATGTGCCGAGCTGAGACCTTATCTCCGAGCTGTTCGATGGCCTCAGGGGAGGGGCCGATCCAGATCAGCCCCGCACTGATGACCGCCCGAGCGAATGCGGCATTCTCTGCCAGAAAGCCGTAGCCGGGATGGATGGCGTCTGCCCCCGAGCGGCGGGCGACCGAGAGCAGTTTCTCGATGACCAGATAGGTTTCTGCGCTGGTGGTTCCGCCGAGGGCGTAGGCCTCGTCGGCGAGCTTGACATGTCTGGCATCCCGATCCTGGTCGGCATAAACGGCAACGGAGATGATCCCGGCGTCTTTAGCGGCGCGGATCACGCGTACTGCGATCTCTCCACGGTTGGCGATGAGTACCTTCGTGATGCGAGCCATAATTCTCTAGCCTATGGGCAGCGGTAACGCGCTTGGTGGCTATCCAGAACAAAAACGTCGCCACTGTGCTGTGGCTTTCTGCAGAACTTAGCGATTTCGCAGCGATGACCAGGCGATATTGAATTCGAGCAGCAGTGTGCGTAGCAGGGCCACTGATAACCCGACCACGGCATGCGGGTCTCCCTCGATTCGCGAGATGAAGGGCGCACCGAGGCTGTCGATAGTGAAGGCCCCGGCAACCTTTAGTGGTTCGCCGGTAGCGATGTAGGCTTCAATCTCATCATCGCTGATGTTGTCAGCAAAGGTGACGGAGGTCGTGGACACACCACCGACCGCACCGCAGAGCTGCCCATCGCGATGGTCGATTAACCAGTGCCCGGAGTGCAGCAGCCCGGTCCGCCCGCGCTGCTGCCGCCACCGCTCACGCGCGACCTCGGCTCGATGCGGCTTACCGTATAACGCGCCGTCAAGCTCGAAGGCGGAGTCGCCCCCGAGAATCACACCGTTCAGCGCTGCGCCATCGATTCGTGTACCCACCACCGCCTCGGCTTTGGCCCGCGCCAGCAACTGCACGAGACCGGGCCCATTCAGTGGCCCGGCAGCCGCTGCGGTAGCTTCCTCATCTACCCCGGACGGCAGCAGTACCGGTTCGATACCGACTGCGCGCAGGGTGGCGAGCCGCGCGGGTGAGGTCGAGGCGAGAAAGAGGCGCACGGTGCTCCTATGCTCGAAGGATGGGTGAATTTGCCGGCAAGTCTTTCGAGATCGACGTTACCAATATTGCCCATGGTGGGCTCAGCGTGGGCCGTTACGAGGGTCGTGTCGTTTTTGTCAGCGATGCGATTCCCGGCGAGCGGGTGGTGGTGCGGGTGAGTGACGATTCCAAGAAGTCGTTCTGGCGGGCCGATACCATCGCTGTGGCTCAGCCCAGCCCCTATCGTCAGCCGCAGGTGTGGTCGGCGGCCTCCCTGGATCGGGATCCTGCTGACCGGGCCGGGGGAGCCGAGTTCGGCCATATCCAGCTTGAGCACCAGCGTGAGCTCAAGAGCAGGGTTGTGGTCGAAGCGCTCGACCGCATGGCGCATATCACGCGTGGTGTGACGGTGGAGGCCCTTGACGGCGACCACGAGCGCGGGGGAACCGGATGGCGCACCCGGGTCAGGCTGCACGTCGATGCGCGCGGGCGGCTGGGGCCGTTCGCGACTCGCTCACACCGGGTGATCCAGGTTACTGATCTTCCGTTGGCTACCGAGGAACTATCGACCCACGCACCCCTTGACCAAGATTTCACTGGATCCGAGCATGTCGACGTGCTGGCCCCATCACGCGGTGGTGTTCGACTCATCATCGGTGGCCGGAAAGCTCAGAAGCGCAGCACCATTGTTGAGGTGGTCGGGGATCGTGAGTTCAGCCTGGCGGATTCGGGGTTTTGGCAAGTGCACCGAGCGGGAGCACGCACCCTCACCACGGCGGTGCAGGACGCCATTGATCCGGCTATTTTCGATCCGCAGGCCGATAACCTCGATCTCTATGGTGGTGTGGGGCTGTTGGCCGCTGCCGTGGGTGATTGCTATGGTCCTACGACAAGAATCACGACGGTGGAGAGCGATGCTGTCGCTACTGAATACGCGGGGCATAATCTTTCCGAGTGGCTGGGCGCTAGGGCGATAACCGCTCGGGTGGAGCCGTGGTTGCGCTCTCTGGCGGCATCCGCCACAGCCTCAGAGAGATCGAGACTGGCTCGCGCTACTGTGATTCTGGATCCGCCGCGCGCGGGGGCGGGTCGCGAGGTGATTGCTTCTCTCGCCGCGCTAGCACCGGCACAGTTGGTCTATGTGGCCTGCGATCCCGTGGCTTTTGCGCGGGATGCGGAGCTTCTTGCCGGGCATGGCTACATGCTGACAGCGCTGAGGGCTTTCGACCTCTTTCCCCACACACACCACGTTGAGACGGTGGCAACACTGTCGCGACAGTAAGTATTGGCGGGATGTTGTTGCCCATCTGGGCAGTCACGCGGATACGATTACACCCAATACACCTGCGAGATCGGAAGCTTATGGTTGAGGATAGTGCCACAGACAGACCTGCCGAGACCGACACATCCCGTGTTCGTGTTGCCGTGGTCGATGATCACGAGTCGGTCAGGCTCGGACTACGAGCAACCTTCATGGACGAAGGGTACGATGTCGTGGTCGAGGCGGCCACAGTCGACGAGTTTGTTGAGCGGCTGGCCGGTCGTGAGGTGGATGTTGTGGTGCTTGACCTCTCTCTTGGCGATGGCTCGGCGGTGGTCGATAACGTCAAGCGCGTGCAGGCGACCGGTTCTGCGGTTCTTGTGCACAGCATCGCTGACCGGGTAGCGAGTGTTCGGGAGGCGCTGGCGGCAGGGGCGGCGGGAGTCATCCCCAAATCGTCCGCAACAAAAACGGTGCTGGCCGCTACCGCTGCCGTGGCGCGTGGAGAGGTGCTCAATAATCTTGAGTGGGCTACCGCCATCGATGCTGACCGAGACTTTGCTAAGGCCCAGCTTGGTCGTCGTGAGCGCGAGATCCTGCATCTCTATGCTTCTGGTTTGCCTCTTAAGTTGGCTGCTCAGCAACTGGGGATCGGTTTTTCGACGGCGCGCGAATACCTTGATCGCATCCGAGTGAAATATGTAGAAGTCGGACGCCCGGCCCCGACTAAGGTCGATCTGCTACGACGGGCGGTGGAAGACGGCATCTTGCCCGGGTTGGATGCCGATGGCACAGATGACGGCTAACACTGCGGCCCCACTGCCGGTGGTCTCAGCGGGCAGGACTCTGAGGAAACCCATCAGCCGTAAGCAGGTGGAGAGGATGCTGTCTCAGAGTGCGGCAATCTTCGGTACTGCCGTGTTCAGCGCGGAGACCATTCCCTGGTTCTTGGGTCAAATGGATGAAGCCTACCCTCTGTGGTCGTGGACCGTTATTTCGCTTCTGTCCGGGTCTTTGCTGTTCGTGTTGCTGTTGTCGCTGGCGCAGTGGTGGGTGCGTCCGGCTCACGCTTTTTTTGCCCTTATTTACCTCCTGTCGCTGCTGAGCTGGCCTTTTGGTGTGCTTCCTGATGCTCAGGTTTTCGAGGGTATTCACTGGCTTAAGTACGTTCTCACGATTGCCGTAGCAATGGCGACAATATCGTTCACGACACCGCTGGCGTGTGTGTATCTTGCTGTGGCCTCCCTTACGTACTACACGATTCGGATGATTCCCCAGGGCGGGGGTGCATCCTGGCAGGTTGCGGCGGTAGAAACTATCTACGAGATCATCCTGGGAACAGCGGTCATCATCATTGTCACAATGCTGCGTCAGGCCTCAAGTGTGGTCGACAGTGCGCAGTCGACCGCACTTGACCGATACGGCATCGCGGTGCGTCAGCATGCGATGGAGGTTGAGCGGGTCCGGGTGGATGCAATCGTGCACGACAGTGTGCTGATGACTCTGATTTCCGCTACTCGAGCGGACACTGCCCAGGAGCGGGCTCTTGCCGCCACTATGGCGGGCAACGCTATCGACCACCTGCAAGATGCCGCCACCGCCAATCCCGATGATGGCGCAATGATGTCCATGACCGAGCTTGCCTCACGCGTGACAGAAACCGCACAGGGGTTCCCGAGTTCTTTTACCGTGCGGATGAGCAGCCTTGGTAGCCGCTCGGTATCGGTGGGGGTGGGGGATGAACTCCATTGCGCTGCGATGCAGGCTATGGTCAACAGTATTCAGCACGCTGGTGGCAGCGAAGTGTTCCGGTGGGTTGCTATCAATGCCCTCATGCCCGATGGTATTGAGATTGTGATCGGCGATGCTGGTTCCGGTTTTAGTCTCAGCACAGTGCCCGAGGAGCGGCTGGGCGTGCGCATTTCAATCTTAGAGCGGGTGGCCCACTCCGGCGGTCTGGCGACCGTCGCCTCGCGGCCTCAGCATGGGACTGTCGTTACTATTCGGTGGCCGCGCGCTATCGACATGGGAGTGGTGACGGGGGCACCGACCGGTCAGCGGTCGCGCGCTTCGAATGATGGATCTTCGTGTGAATTGCCTCATGATGGTGTGGCAGGAGCACTGTGAATATCGGAGTACCGCGCTACCTCATCGTCGGCATTGCCGGGCTTTTCTGTGGCTACCATGTTCTGCTTGCGGTGATTACTCTTGACCAGCCTCGGAATCCCGGACCAGTCATCGTTGCCATAGTTCTTTATTCGGTGGCGGTCACGATCAGCTTGGTTTCTCTGGGGTCGTTCAAGATGCCATTGGCTCTAGCGGCCTTTAACGTTGCCGTAGTGATCGCCATCACCCTGCTGGTCTCGAACCAGCTCGATTTCACGCAGGCCGGTAGTACGGGATACGCCAGTTGGTACATCGCTGCCGGCGGCACACTTCTGACGATCACCTCAACTCGGGGGCGGCACACTTTCGCTTGGCTGGGTGTTGGTTTTCTTGCGTCGCACACCATCGCTGTTGTCGGTGATGTTGGTCCGGCAGGGGTTGCCAGTGTGGGCCTCGTGGCAGCCGTGTCGTGGGTGGCGATCTCGCACGTCCTGAGTGCCGCCCTGGCTAAGGCAGCGAAAGACGCCCAGCGATTCGCTCTCGTCGAGAGGGAGACGGCGGACTGGCAGGCAACACAGGATGCTCATGTGCATGAGCGGCAGTTTCGCCTTGCGCAGACCGGCGCTATGGCATCGAAGATGCTGGAGGAGATCCAACACAGCGGCGGTAATCTCACCGAGACACAACGCCAAGAGTGCCGATATCTTGAGAGCGCCCTTCGCGATGAGATCCGGGGAAGGAAACTCCTCAACGACGCTGTTCGCGCTGAGGTGATGCTAGCCCGCCGCCGTGGGGTTGTGGTGAGCCTGCTTGACGAGGGGGGAATAGATGACTTATCAGATGATCAACTTGATCGTGTGCTAAGCCAGGTGGCGCTGGCGATTCGCGAGAGTCGTGCCGATAAGGTGATCGCACGGACGGTACCTGAGGGTTCGGATGTGGCGGTCACCGTTGTCGGATTGCTCAGCATCGCAGACGGTGAATCGGTGGCCCTAGGCCAGGATTCGTTAGTAGAGGATGAGGTGGACCTGTGGCTTGAAATACCACGGGTGGTCCTCGCACCTTAAAGCTGACCAGATCCGCCGTGATGACCTCAGGCGGTTATGTGCCGCAGAAGTAGTAGAAGGGCCGAAGTGGCTCCGTGAGCGCTTCTTCAGCCCTTCCACTGATTTATCCGAGTCAGGGTGATAACCCGAATATCACCCTGACTCGCCCCCAATGCATCGGCGCGCTTACCCTAGTCCGCCGATCAATGGCAGTGTCACTGATAAAAGTGAAACACCTAGCACCAACAACTATGCAGGTGCTGCGCTCCAATATATAGTCGGTTTTTTGGGGGACTTTCGGGGTACAAATTGGTAGCATTCTGGGTTCTGGGTGAAAATTTTCCTGATATTTGCGGTTTCTACCCCTGCCGGGCAGGGGTACGTCTCGTCCAGGGCCCTGATCACCGTGGCGAAAACCCAACGACTCTGGGGTTTTTGGCTCGAATCGTGTGGAATATCCGTAGAGGTCACTCATAGCAATCTGCTCTCGGCTGCTCGTGTCGCCAGAACGCGTCGGCGGCTGGGGTTATCCGATGAATGGCCGGTCGTTGCCGGTGAGGGCGTGGTGCAGCCGAAGGCGCATTGATGGGTGGAGGTCAAGGGAGTCGATCTGTTCGGGAGTCAGCCATTCGACGGCTTTGCTTTCGTTGCTTGTGTGCGCGCTGCCGCTCACGAGTTGTGCGCGAAAGGCGATGGAGAACTGTTGGCGTACTTCTCCGTCGTCGTATTGCATGACGTGGTGGGGGCTGGTGTATATCCCGGTGATGGTGTCGACACGCACGGTGTAGCCGGTTTCTTCACGAACTTCGCGGATGACGGTGTCTTCGATGGTTTCACCGGGTTCGTGTCCGCCGCCGGGGAGGGCCCATTTGTTGTTGTCGGTTTTGTGGATCATGAGTACTCGCCCGTTGTCATCGTGGATGATGGCAACGACCGAGGGCACCACAGTGGTGATGTTGGGTGCTGCGGGGTCGTCGATGTAGTCAATTCTTCCCATACGCGGATCCTATGCAGGGTTCACCGCGATTGCACTCCCACCACAATCAGTGTTTCCCGCCCTTAGTATGTGCTGGATGCTGTGGCCAGGCAGCTAGGTATAGACCAGATTGCTTGCCCCGAGAACGTTTTCCAGGCGGCGGGAGTAATGAACCGATCCGGCGGGAGTATGCAGAAATGGCGGGAGATCCGGCATGGGTGGAGGGACTAAGTAGCCGGTGGCGGGAGTAGCAACTCCCGCCACCGGCGCTCATCTCCCGCCACCGGGACGGAGAA
>JBOFDJ010000118.1:0-17621 GCA_051646885.1 Rhodoglobus sp. | reverse complement strand
CCTCGGTAGCATAACCCCGACCCCAAGCCTGACGTGCGTAGCGCCAGCCAATCTCTACGGTCGGCATGAATGCTGCATCGAAGCTTGGTACCGCGAGGCCGGTAAAACCCAGGAACTCGCCGTCGCGGTCGACCGCCCACCAACCCCAGCCGCGCTCGGCAAGCTCGCGCGACGCGGTATCGAACCGCTCATCAGATTCGGACCGATCAAGAGTGGCCGGAAAATGCGCCATCACCTCGGGATCCGCGTTGAGTGCCGCCCAAGCCTCCCGGTCACTCTGGCACCACTCACGCAACAGCAGCCGCTTGGTGCGGATCACGAGCCCGCCACCACCGCGAGCAGAGCTTCGCCATACTGCTGAAGCTTCTTCTCTCCCACACCGCTGACCGCCGCCAACTCCGGCAGTGAGGCCGGTCGAGACACCGAAATACCGCGGAGCGTCGCATCCCCAAACACAATGTAAGCCGGAACCCCCTGGGTCTGTGCCTCGGTCGAACGCCACGCCCGCAGCGCCTCGAACAGACCGAGCGCATCCTCCGGAAGTTCGGCAGCCACCGCTCGCTTTGCTGCCGCTGATCGCTTCGGAGCCTCACGACGCAACAGCACCCGGCGCGAACCGCCTAACACGCTGGCCGAGGCCTCCGCCAGCACCAGGATGCCGTACTCCCCCTCCACCGCCAGCACTGCTTGAGCGAGCAACTGTCGCACCACACTGCGCCACTGCTGATCGCTTAGCTCCTGCCCGATCGCCCAGGTCGCGAGCCGATCATGACCGTGCTGAGCCACTCGGGCGGTCGACTTGCCGAGCAGGATGTCGATCAGATGGCCGGCCCCAAATCGCTGATTGCGCTCCCGCTGCAGCCGCACAATCGTCGACAGCAGCTTCTGGGCCGGCACGGTTCCATCCCAGGTCTCGGGCGGCGAAAGGCAGGTATCACAATTGCCGCAGGCGCGGGAAGTTGACTGGATTTCTTCGGGATCCGAGGCCCGCACCGAGACGACTGTGCCACCAAGGTATTGCTGCCCGAAATAGCTGAGCAGCTGAACTCGTCGACACTGAACCGTCTCGCACAGAGCGAGCATGGCATCGAGGTGGGCACTGAGATTGCGGCGATGCGCCAGCTCACCCTCAGACTGGTCAATCATGCGGCGCTGCTGGACCACATCCTGAAGCCCGTAGGCAAGCCACGCTGTCGCGGGCAGGCCGTCACGCCCCGCCCGCCCGGTCTCCTGATAATAGCCCTCAACACTCTTGGGCAGATCGAGGTGGGCGACGAAACGCACATCCGGTTTATCGATGCCCATGCCGAAGGCGATGGTCGCCACCATCACCAGGCCCTCCTCACGCAGGAAACGGCTCTGGTTCACCGCGCGCACCCGGGCATCAAGTCCCGCATGATACGGCAAGGCAGTGACACCGTTCTTGACCAGAAACTCGGCCGTCTTCTCTACCGAGGCCCGTGACAGGCAGTAGACGATGCCCGCATCACCGGGATGCTCTGTCGTCAGCAATGACAACAGCTGCTGCAGGGGTTGTTGTTTCGGCTCGATACGGTACTGGATATTCGGTCGGTCGAAACTCGAAACAAACTGCCGTGCCTGCCGGAGGTCGAGGCGCGCCGCGATCTCCTGACGAGTGACCTCGGTGGCCGTGGCCGTAAGGGCGATGCGAGGGATGCTCGGCCATCGCTCATGGAGCGCCGAAAGTTGTAGGTAGTCTGGCCGAAAATCGTGGCCCCACTGCGAGACACAGTGCGCCTCATCGATCGCGAACAACGCGATCCGCCCGCGATCAAGCAGCGCGGTGGTGGCAGAGACCCGCAGACGCTCCGGCGCGAGGTAGAGCAGGTCAAGCTCGCCGGCCAGGAACGCCGCCTCCACTCGGGAGCGTTCCTGGGCAGATTGGGTCGAGTTGAGAAACTCAGCCCGTGCTCCGACCGCAGCAAGGGCATCCACCTGGTCTTGCATCAACGCGATGAGGGGAGAGATAACAACACCAGTGCCCTCGCGAATTAGTGAAGGGATCTGGTAGCACAGAGACTTACCCCCACCTGTGGGCATGAGCACCAGGGCATCGCCACCGTCGATAACCGTCTGGATGATCTCAGCCTGTTGACCGCGAAAACTGTTGTACCCAAAAGTCTTCTCGAGCACGCTCAGGGCAGAGTTCATCCTTCGAGTGTACGAGCGAGAGCCGCGCCACCGAGACCGCGCCTCGGTGGCGGACAGCCGTCGCACCCAGCTACAACTTCAGGACCACCGTAGCTGCAGACACCGAAGCCTGTAATTGTTCGTTACCGGCATAGCGCGCCTTGAGCAGATGGATGCCCCGGCTCAAGCCTGTGACCGGCACTGTCACACGCCCCTCATCGGCCGCGGTGAGCGTAATGGTCTTCAGTGCGCGGTTTCCGTCATAAATGACGAGCTGACCGGTGGGCACCACCTCACCCTCACCCTTGACCCTCACGGTGTAATTCAGAGCTTGGTTGCCGAACACAACACGTCGATTGACTGAACCGGCAGTGGACGTCACACCCTTGATCGGCTGAGTTGCGGTGACTTCCAGAGGGACCTCAATCGCGGTACCGGTTTCTGGTACGGTGACCATGAGTTGCAACGTTCCTGCCGGAGTCTCCGAGGGAATAGTGACAGCGACGGATGCTCGACCGCCCTCATCCGTCGTATCAACGATGGCGGGGTCGATATCAGCAGTACCCAACTCAACATCATCAGCACTGACCACCACCGTGCCTGCAGCGGGACCCCCGTTGCTGAACAGCAATGATGACAGCCTCATCGTGACCGTATCTCCTGCGCTGTACCCATCAGCATCAGGCTCGGATAAACTCACGCCCACCGCACGCTGGGCATAGTCCGGAGTGTTCACCGGGCTGTCTTTGAGGTAATCAACCAGGCTCTGGAGATCGACCTTTCCCGTATCGGTAACCTTGGTTCCCTGTGTCAGCGCGGTGAAATTATCACCACCGGAAGCAAGGAAAGAATTCGCTGCGACCGTGACAACATCGTTCGGCAAGACTGGCTTACCATCGAGAGACATCGCGGTGATGGTGCCGGTCGTCGCCGTCGCCGTCGCCGTCGCAACAGGCGGGTTCACGATGTAGCTGTAGTCAAATCCTTTCGATGCCCCAAGCTTGAGGAAAGGACGGCTAGCCCCCTCCGGCTGCCACTGCTGCTCAAGCACCTGCCGCAGTTGATCACCGGTGAGATCAAGGGTGACCAGGGTGTTAGCAAAGGGTTGCACCGCCGCCGCTTCCGCGAAGGTCACCGTGCCATCTGGGTCGCCAGAACCAGATGATTCATAGCTGAGATCAGCCCGTAGACCACCCGGATTCATCAGCGCAATATCGGCTCCCGAGTCACGGGTTGCCGAAAGCTGGACATCGGCAATGAAGTTACCCAGGGTCGACTCGCCGCCGCGGTTTTCACTCAAGGGATCCGTCTGTTGGGCCCGGGTGAACGATGCAGTGATCTCACCCACCGGAACCGCACCTTGCTCGGCAGCGGTAGCCACAGCATCCGCAACAATGGTGGCAACCTCAGGATCAGGTGGATAGGCACCGGCAAGCGGAAGTACCTCCGCGGAGATGGACAACAACTCACCGGTCTCAGGGTCAAGCGACACTGCCGTGTGACTGAACTGCTCGCCATACTGGCCGGAGGACATCACCGGACGCAGTGTCTGCGTTCCCGGGATCGGAATCTCATGGTCATAGCCAAGATGTGTATGACCAGAAATGATCGCATCAATATTGGCATTTGCGCCGGTAACAATCTGCCCAAAGGGGGAGTCATCTGTGGAGCTGGCAATATCGGGGGTCGCTGCACCCTCGTGCACAAGAAGCACCAGCACGTCGGCCTCACCGTTAGCGGCAGTACCGTCGCTAAGAGCATCGGCTACCCGGTTGACCTCCTCGACCACGGGCTTAATCTCTAGAGACTTGATCCCGGCAGGACTAACCAGACTGGAGAGATCTTCAGTCGTCGCACCGATGAAACCGATAGAGACATCGCCAAAACTCTGAATGTAATACTGCTCATAGGCGGGTTTTCCGGTGGCGCGATCATAAATATTGGCCGAGAGGGAGTCCCAATCGGCAGCAGGAAGGATGCGCTGATCAAGGTCAGCGCGCCCCGCGTCAAACTCGTGGTTGCCCAGGGCACTTGCCTGGAGACCCATGGCATTGAAGGCATCAATCGTGGGCTGGTCTTTCTGAATGAACGAGGTGAATGTTGACGCCCCGATGAGGTCACCAACGCCTACGAAGACCGTGTTGGGGTTCGCCGCCCGGTAGGAATTCACCATTCCGGCCAGCACCGCAGCACCCGCAGCGGGTGGCGTGGCCTCAAGTCGACCGTGGAAGTCGTTGACCGAGAGAAGATCAATCGTGACCGGTTCTCCAGGCTGGGAGTCAGCATCAAGACCGATTTTCACCGGATCATGATCGCTAGAGCGGAACGGGGTACCCTCCTCAGCGGCGTCAAAAGCGTAACCACGATCAGACCATTCCGACGAGTTAATGTTCCACACATCAACACCGGTGACCGAGGATGCAAGCGAAGGCGATGCGAAGGCGTGATCAAGCGAGCCGAGCTCACCATCAAAGGTGTAGGTGTACTCGTCGGTTTTTTCGGGCACCAGGTCAACAAAGCCGGCGTCGGTCAGAACCTGCGATGGGTCCTCTTCGTGATAGGCATTAAAATCACCCAGCAACATGACATCGGGGCCCTTCTCCGGGTCTGCTGCAATGCCGTCAACGAAAGAGACCAGGCTGGTCGTCTGCTCCACCCGCTCGGCGTTGAAGAAACCCTGAAGGTCAGAGGGCTCAGTGCCACCGCCCGAAGGCGGGCTCTTGGATTTGAGGTGGTTGGCCACCACAGTGATGATTTTGTCGTTGACCTCGAACGTTTGAGCGATGGGCTCACGAGCAATGTCCCACACAGTTTCGTCGATATCAGCAAAACTCTCCCCCACCGGGCTTGCCGTTTCGGTCTGATAAATAATGGCGTTGGTGATGACATCGGTCGTTGCCGAGTCCAGCAAAGACGTCGGTGTTGGCACAAAAGCCCACACAGTGGATCCCGCTGCCTCGTTAAGAGCATCGACGAGGTTACTCAGCGCTTCATCGGCAGGTTCGTCGAACGCAATCGAATTCTCGATCTCCATGAGGGCTACAACATCGGCATCAAGGGAGTTGATTGCCGACACAATCTTTGACTGCTGCACAGCAAAATCTTCGGCATTATCGGCCCCACGTGCCTCGCCACCGAATGTTGTGAAGTAGTTGAAGACATTGAAGGTACCAACCGAGAAATCACCGCCGACCTCGTCGGGAGCCGCCGGGCGGAGGTTGACGCTCTCAAAGCTGGGCATGAGCCGCGCATCGGCAGCAGGTAATGTGCTGCTCAGGGGGCGTTGCGGTTGCAACCGCCAATCATCAAAACCCCAACCGAGAATCATGCCGCCCTCAGGCGCAATAAAACGATCACCATTGCGCACTACAGTCTCGGCATCAAAATACGGCTGGGTTCCGGGGTGAGCTGCGTTACTGACCTGGATGCTGTAGCCGTCATCCACGAGCAAGCGGCGAGCGCGATTGGCAGCGGCAATCTCGTGTGCCGCCTCACCAGCATCCGTCGTCTCGGTTGCTTTCACAGCAAGTTCACCAATGCCCAACCAGAGCGTTCCAAAGTTGTACAACTGATGACTTGATGACAGATACGCCGTCTCGGGGGTCACCAGCATTCCCTCGAAGACCTCGCGGTCGGCCCCAACGACACTCTCGGGTAGCAGGGTGGCTTCGGGGACACCGACCTCGGGGGTCACCACCGTGTAGGCCGATGCAGTGTCAGCGGTGATCTGAGTCTGCCCTCTGAATTCGCCCGCCGCACCGGTCACCGTGATCAGGTCACCGAGAGCGATATCAGGGTCAGCATCGGCGGCGAAAATAAAAATACCGTCCGAGTTGTCGTCTGTGGGATCCCCCTCAGGATCTTGCACAAAGAAGCCGCGATAACCGCTGCCCGAACTGGCACGATAATCGCCGGTAACGACGCCCTGTACCGTGACGGTTGTTCCCGACAGTGGCGTCTCAGCGCCATCACCCTGGACATCCGCAATCGTGTGGGTGATCTCCGCGGCGGACACAGTGGAGACGGTTACCGCTGAGAAAATCAGAGCCAGCACAGTCGTCGCGGCCAGCACTAACACCCCCCGACGGTGGCCAGAGCGCGCGCTCTCACTGTCATCTAAGCGGGAAATTCGCATGACGTGTTGTCTCCTTGGTGGGGTAGCGTTGGGGGTACAGCACTGGGGCACAGCGCACTGGGAACAGCTAGGTCAGTTTACCCCCCGATGAGGGGTCATATGTAGCTTAGAGTTCGCCACCGACAAAAGTCGAGAGCGAACACGAAGCGGTCATCAACTGGACATCCTCCGGTAACCGGTAGCGTAAGAATGTCCCTCAGCTGAATTGGTGTCTATGCTCACAGTCGTTATCGGTCTGTGCAGTGCGCTGATTTTCGGCGCGGCAGATTTTCTTGGTGGTCTGGCCTCCACGAAGATGAGCGCCGTACTTGCCACCGCGATTGCTTCAGTCACCGGACTCGTGTTGCTGCTGCTGGGACTACCGATCCTGGGCGGCACCTGGTCACCCCAGGCGGTCGTGCTCGGCGCGGCATCCGGGGTCAGTGGAGCGATCGCGATTGGGCTGTTGTATGCCTGCCTCGCTGTCGGACCCATGAGCATCCTGTCACCACTGACCGCCGTGGTCTCGGCCGTCGTACCGCTGGGTTTTGGTCTACTCAGAGGCGAATCGCTGAACACCATCGGCTATATCGCTATCGGCATCGCCTGTGTGGCCATTGTTTTGGTTGGCTTCGTTCCGGATAACGGCAGGGTAAGACCAACCCTGCGAGCTGTCATCATGGCCATCGGTTCGGGCATCGCTATCGGTGCTTTTCTCATCATTATTGATGCTGCGCCGGATGATTCGGGGCTGATCCCGCTCGTGATCAACAGGGCAACCAATGCCACCATTATGTTCAGCATCGTCGGCGTCATGGCCATCATGGCGGCACGCCGCATTCGCGGGCCCGCGCAAGGGATGTGGCGCACCGGCCTGCGCTTCGCGGTCGCCTGCGGCGTGATCGACGCACTAGCTAATGCTGGGCTGCTGTGGGGGTTGCGGCTCGGTGAACTGCCAGTGATGGCCGTGCTCACCGCGCTCTACCCGGCTGGCACAATCATCCTCGCCGCACTTGTTCTTAAAGAACGTATTGCCCCGGTGCAGTATGCGGGGCTCGTGCTGGCCATCGTCGCAGGTGGACTGCTTGCCCTCGCCTAAGGCTGTGGGCGCGAACCCACATCCCGACCTGACGAAAGCACCTCGCCACCACAGCTCTGGTTACCGCTAGATGTAATAAATCGCCGAATCAGCATAAGACTCTTTCGGAGTTGAGGCGGCGGCATCACGGCGGGGACGGGCCACAGCGGGCGATCCGATCAGCACTGAATTGGATGGCGCATCCGCCACCACCACCGCGTTAGCCCCAATAACCGAATAAGAACCCACCACAACGTTGCCCAGCACCGTTGATCCTGCCCCCACCACAATGTGGTCGCCCAAAGTCGGATGCCGCTTCTCATGCCTGAGACAGGTTCCCCCCAGAGTGACACCGTGGTACATCGTCACGTCATCGCCGATCACTGCTGTCTCACCCACCACGATTCCCATGCCGTGGTCGATAAAAAACCGGCGACCAATAACAGCACCGGGATGGATCTCTACTCCGGTCAGAAATCGGGTGTACTGCGAGACAACACGGGCGAGGGTCTTCAGTCGATGACGCCACAGCCAGTGCGCAGCACGGTAGCCCCAGATGGCATGAAGACCCGAGTATGTTAACCAGACCTCGAAATCAGAACGAGCGGCGGGGTCGTGGCGGCGCGTGTTAGCAATATCTTCCCGAACATGGAAGAGGGACATAACTAGACCAGATCCTCGTACAACACGGTAGAAAGATAGCGCTCCCCATAGCTGGCCACAATGACAACAATTGTCTTACCCGCATTCTCTGGACGGGTAGCCAGTTGCACAGCAGCATCAACGGTGGCCCCCGAGGAGATACCCGCCAGTATGCCCTCTTCCCGCGCAAGTCGTCGTGCCATCGCCACCGACTGGGTAATATTCACATCAATAATCTCGTCATAGACGGTGCGATCAAGAATGTCTGGCACGAAATTCGCGCCAATGCCCGCGATCTTGTGGGGCCCGGGGGCACCACCGTTGAGGATCGGGGACTCCTCGGGTTCGACACCAACAACAACAAGCCCCGGTTTCTGCTGCTTCAGATAATTACCAGCACCCGAAAGAGTCCCGCCGGTGCCGATTCCGGAAACGAAAATGTCAACCGCACCCTCGGTGTCATTCCAGATCTCTGGACCCGTCGTAGAAAAATGGATTGCCGGGTTTGCGATATTGGCGAACTGTCTAGTGAGGACCGCGCCGGGAGTTTTGGCGACGATATCTTCTGCCGCACTCACCGCGCCCCTCATCCCCTCAGCGGCGGGGGTAAGAACGAGTTCTGCTCCGTATGCCCTGAGCAGCATCTTGCGCTCCTGACTCATACTTTCTGGCATGGTAAGAATCACCTTGTAGCCTCGCGCCGCCCCGACCATAGCCAAAGCGATACCGGTGTTGCCGCTGGTACCTTCGACCAGAGTGCCTCCCGGCTTCAATTCACCAGACTTCTCCGCGGCATCGACAATGGCCACGCCCAAACGATCCTTGACACTTGCTGAGGGATTGTAGAACTCAAGCTTGGCGAGCACGGTTGCTCCCGCACCCTGTGTCACCGAGTTGAGGCGAACAAGGGGGGTTTTTCCGTAGACCTCGGTGATGTCGTTATGGATGTGAGCCATGGTGTTTCCTTCGTTCGGGCCGGCAGCGGGTGATGACCAGCTTAAGCATTAAGCCGGGTGCACAGGCGAGTGTTACAGCACCAGACTCCTCCCCGATATTCCCGGATGCACGAGCCAACGTCAAGAACTCCGTGTCAATATCACCTATGGCGGGGCGGGCTCGGAGCGCTTTACAGCGCAGCAAGCCCGTCAAGCACCGCATCGCCCGGAGCCGCGTAAACCGAAGTCGCCTCAATGTCGGCTCGGCCTAGCAGCTCATCCATTTTGCGTCGACGATTGCGGTTGATCAGCGTGACCACCGTTCCCGCTTTGCCCGCACGCCCAGTGCGACCCGAGCGATGCAGGTAGGTCTTGTACTCTTCGGGTGCATCCGCCTGAATCACGAGCGAGATGTCATCAACGTGGATGCCGCGTGCCGCGACATCCGTCGCCACGAGCACGTTGACCCGCCCGCTGGTCAGCAGATGCAGGTTGCGGGTGCGGCGCGACTGGTTGAGGTCACCGTGGAGACTTGTGGCCGGGATGCCGGCATCCTCCAGATAGTCACTCATCTCTTCGGCGAACGCACGGGTGCGGGTAAAAATAAGGGTCTTTCCTTCGCCCGCAGCAAGCTGCTCGATGATGGCACGCTTATCGCGCTGCTCGATGAGCAAAACCTTGTGATCAATTGTCGATGACGTCTGGTCTTCGCCGGCGACTTCGTGCACGGCAGGGTCGATGAGAAACTCCTCCACCAGAGTGGCAACACCCTTATCGAGGGTGGCCGAGAACAGCAGCTTTTGACCACCGTCGCTGGTTTCCTGCAGGATGCGCTGCACCGGCTCCAGGAACCCAAGGTCACACATATGGTCGGCCTCGTCGAGCACCGTCACGATGACACCGCTGAGGTCAAGACGGCCCTGCTCGATCAAATCCTCGACACGGCCAGGGGTAGCGATGACGATATCGACACCGCGCTGCAACGCCGAGACCTGCTTGAACTGCGGCACACCACCAACAATGGTCGTGGTGAACAGGCCAACGGATCGGGCAATCGGTTGAACGGTGCGGTCGATCTGCATCGCTAGCTCGCGAGTCGGGGCCAGGATGAGAGCCCGCGGTCTGCGGCCCATCTGGCGGTCTCGACCACCGTTGTTTTCCATCAGACGCTCCACCAGCGGCGCACCGAAGGCGATGGTCTTGCCCGAACCGGTCTTGCCGCGGCCAAGAACATCTCGACCGGAAAGCACATCAGGAATCGTTGCTGCCTGGATCGCGAACGGTGCCTCAGCCCCCATGCTCGCCAGTTGGCGCACGATGTTGTTCCCCAGGCCAAGGTCGGCGAAGGTCACGCCCTCGACATCGGTTGCCGTGGTGACGGCGGCTTCGAGACGCTCCAGTACGACATCCTCGACCGGACCGGTGGTGGTGCGAGCCGTGTAGTAGTCGCTGTCGCGGCGGGGCGCACGGTCGTAGCCCGAGCGGTCGGAACGCGCCGGACGGGCGCTGTTGTACGCGGGACGGTCGCGGTGCGGGTCGCGGTCGCTGTATGCAGGACGCTCGGCACGAGTCGGACGGTCGCTGTTATGGGTGGGACGATCACCACGCGGAGCCCGATCATTGTATGAGGAACGGCCGTTGCTGCGCGCCGGACGGTCACCGCTGTACGCCGGACGGTCTGAGCGCGGGTCGCGGTCGCTGTATGCAGGACGCTCGGCACGAGTCGGACGGTCGCTGTTATAGGTGGGACGATCACCACGCGGAGCCCGATCATTGTATGCGGGACGCTCGGTGCGAGCCGGGCGCTCTGTGCGAGCACCATAAGCAGGGCGCTCTGAACGATCACCATATGACGGGCGCTCACCGCGGGCGGGACGGTCCGAGCGGGCGGGACGGTCACCGTAAGCAGGACGCTCACCGCGGGCGGGACGCTCACCATACGCGGGACGCTCCGCCGCGGGACGGTCACCATATGCAGGACGAGCAGGCTTGCGGTCGCCATAGGCGGGGCGAGCACTGCGACCCTGGTCCTGGCGGTCTTGATATGAAGGCTTGGAGTCGCGGGGGCTCCAATCAGGGCGGCGGTCGCCGTGGGCAGCGCGAGCCGCGGCGGTTGATCGGTCGCGCGTACGAGCGGCCCGGTCATCCTGAGTCCAACGCTTCTTGGGGGCACCGCTTGCGCCACCACGGAAACTGGATGACGGCGATGATGTATAGGGTTTCTTACCGCTGGCAGGGTTCTTCGAATAACTGGGCATAGTTCTTTCCGGGTTCTCTGTTGTGTATGAATTAACCCGCGTGGATGATGCACTCGGGCGTAAACACAGAGCGCATGAAGGTAGAACACCGGCTGCAGTGGATAAACGCAGCCGTATTCTTACTGAACCCGGACAGTCTTTGACCGAGGCCGTCACATACATTCGTGTGATTGTCACCAGCTAAGAGCTGATAAACCGGCCCGCAAGACTACAAACTCACGCACGAAAACTCGTGCTGTCTTGAGCCGACATCTTATGCTAGCGCATTGATGCCCTCCTCACACCCCGGGCGGCACCACTATCGATCAAGTGTCTGGTACTGTAAGTGTCCTGCGACACCACGACGGTTCGCCGCGTCGTAGAACGCTTCCCTCTTCTCGTCTATTCAGGTTACGGCCTGCCGGGCTCGTAGATAACTTCTCCGGCGAACGGATGTGGCCACAGCCACCTTCGCCCTTGCGCACCACTGGCCACTTCCTGGAAGGCCGAGTGCGTGCATCCTGATGCCGGAAAGGCATGCGCATGACACACAACACCTTTACCGCCCTCGGCGTGCCCACACCACTGGTCGCCGCGCTCACCGACGGCGGAATCCTGGAGCCCTTCGCGATCCAGCTCGACACCCTTCCCGACACCCTGGCGGGCAAAGATGTGCTCGGGCGCGGAAAGACCGGCTCTGGCAAGACCCTCGCTTTCTCGATTCCCATGATCGCTCGACTCGGCGGCACACTCGCAGGCGGCAAGCGCCGGGCCGGACGCCCCCTCGGCCTAGTGCTCGCTCCCACCCGCGAGCTCGCCACCCAGATCACCACAACAATGGAGCCGCTGGCCGCCGCCTACGGCCTGAAGATCACCACCATTTTTGGTGGCGTTAGTCAGCAGCGTCAGGTGACAGCCCTCAAGGCCGGTGTTGATATTGTGGTCGCCTGCCCTGGCCGACTCGAAGACCTCATGAAACAGGGCTTCGTGAAGCTCGATGCAGTCGAGGTTACCGTGCTCGATGAAGCCGACCATATGGCCGACCTCGGCTTCCTACCCGTCGTCACGCGGATCATGGACACAACCCCACAGACCGGGCAGCGGATGCTGTTCAGCGCCACCCTAGATAACGGCGTCGATAAGCTGGTGCGTCGCTACCTTCACAACGAGGTGCTGCATTCCGTCGATGAGGCCCACTCCCCTGTTGCGGCGATGACGCATCACGTGTTCGAGGTTGCCGATGTTGCGGCCAAAACTGAGCTGGTGCGGAAGCTTGCCTCGGGGAAGGGTCGGCGCATCCTGTTCATGCGCACCAAGCACCACGCCAAAAAGCTCTGCAAACAGTTGACCGAAGCCGGTATTCCGGCAGTCGATCTGCACGGCAACCTCTCGCAGGTGGCGCGCGACCGCAATCTGGCTTCCTTCGCTTCAGGAGAGACCCGAGTTTTGGTGGCAACGGATGTCGCCGCTCGCGGCGTGCACGTCGATGACATCGAGCTGGTAATTCATGTCGACCCGCCCGCCGAACACAAGGCATACCTGCATCGCTCCGGCCGCACCGCGCGGGCCGGCAAAGAGGGCGAGGTCGTCACCATCACGCTGCCCGCCCAGCGCAAAGACACCGCCACCCTGCTGCGCAAAGCGCAGATCACTGTGACCGCGCAGCAGGTCACCGCCACCTCAGCGGTTGTGACCGAGTTGGTGGGGGATGTCGCCGCCTACGTTAAACCCGCACCGCGCGTCGCCGCAGCCTCACGCGGTCAGTCCTCGAGTAGCCGTTCCCAGGGCAGCCGCTCCGAGCGAGGACTGCGCCAGGGAGGACAGTCGCAAGGGGCCAGCGCCCAACGCAAGCGTGCACTCCGTGACGGCTCGACGACCGCCGAACGGCGCGCTTCCCCACCGCATACCTCGTCGTCGCACGCTCAAGCGGCCCGCGCCGAGCAGGCCCCCTCCCGCCCCCGCGGCGGCAAGGGCCGCGCTCAGGGCGGCGGTGGACCGATCCGCGTCGGCCAGGTCGTGCGGGCGAACACCGCTGGCGGCCAGCGCCGGGGGCGCTGACGGCGCTGGCCGACGGTGAATCCGGGCCACCGGGCGCGCTAGATCATGTGTGCCCGCTCCTCAGCAGTTGGCGCTGTAAGGGCAATCACGGCATCAACCTGCTGGATCAGGCTGGAGTCATGGGTTGAGATCACGACGATGGCCCCTCGATCAGCAAATGCCGTCAACGCGGAGACGACCATATCTGCGTTTTTCTGATCAAGAGCGGCCGTGGGCTCATCCGCGCACACAATCCGGGGAGCTTTCAGGATGAGGCGAGCAAGGCCAAGGCGCTGCTGCTCCCCACCGCTGAGAGTAAAAACTTTTCGCTTATTCATGCCCGCTAAACCCACTGTGACGAGCGTCTCATCGATCAGCGTACCCCGTGTTTTTTTACCCAAGCCTGAGTAGGCCAGCGCGATCTGCATATTGCGGGCAACAGACCATGACTCGATCAGCCCATAACCTTGGAACAAAAAACCCACCGTCTCCCTAAAAAACAGCCGTCGTTCACGGGAACTAAGTTTTCGCACATCGCGGCCATCAAGAAGCAAGCGCCCCGAATCGCAGGGCTCCAATAATCCCAAGCAATTAAGCAGGGTAGTTTTCCCCGAACCGCTGGGGCCAACGAGCGCCGTAAGCTCGCCGGGGTTAAGCCGAAAAGACATATCGCTCCAGAGCCTGCGGTCGCCAAAAGATTTCCCAACCCCCTCAACGACTAGGGGCCCACCACGGCCGTTGGTGGCTACATCCGACACGGTTGACTCCTCGTTTGAGATCAATATCGACGCAAAAAATCGCTGCGAAACTTCCTTTGGTGAAAGCGGATCAGAACAACAGTAATGACCATATTAAGAACAATCGCGCCTGCCGCTGCCGTGTATCCGGCCAGCGAGTTCACCGCACCCAACACCCCGCAACCGGCCAAAACGGTAAGCCCTAGCCCCAGGACCGCCGCAAGATAGTGTCGGTGTGTGCGAAAGAAAGACCAGCCCAGTGCGTACTTCGCGAACAGGGCCTGTTTATTTCGGTCGCAGTACACCAGCGCCATTATTGAGCTGGAGAACATCATCACCAACAAAATCAGCGCAATGCCCGAGATGTAGACGATTATCTGGCTTTTGCGCAGATCGATGCTGGCCAGGGCGTAATCACTTATGGTGTCAACTGACAGGATGCGCTGCTCAAGTTCACTCCCACGCAGCTGCTCTATAAGGGCCTCCGGGTTGATGAAAATCGCATTGCCGTTCGTTGCGGCGGAGAGATAGAAGTCGTCTGATAAAACGCCGGCACCTGCTGGCATCACGGCAATCACGGGATCACTCTGAGAGGTCTCCTCCATCACGCTCGTGGAACCGTAGTTGAAGATCTTCTGGCCATTGCGCGTGTATATCGTCGTGAGCGAGATGGTTTTGGGAGTCTCGTTGGGGTTGAGCGACACCTGGAAATCAGCGAAAACCTTGTACTGCTCAACTATCGCCTCGGTCTGAGATTTCACGCGTTCAGGAACAAGCAGATATATCTGCCCGGACGCCTCGGGAAGCTCGCCAATTCTCTTGCCGCTAGAGGATCGAATATCTTGAGAAGCAAGGTACTCGTTGTTGACAATGAGACTATTGCCGTCGTTGGGGCCGTACCCCGTCACCTGCTGGCTGGGAAGCCTGGGATGGTAGGCGAGGATTGCCTGTCCCAACGACTCTTGTGCCGCAAAGAGTCTCCCGACGCTGGAGGTGATCTTCTCGAAATCTTGTGGTGTGTTCGAACCGCCGAACCTCAGGGTGACCAGATTCGATGCCTCCAACCATGTGCTGACGCTGCCTTGGTCAGAGCTGGTCTTGAGATACAGGCTTACCGTATGCGACAAGACGGCATAGCTGAGCCCCAGAACAAAAATCTGGGTCAGCAACGACAAGCTAAGGAGAAAACCAAGGGGACGCGCGCCCTTCAAAAAAGCTACCTGAGGCGTTGTGGAGACCGCAGAAAATAGTAATACCTGAAAAAGTATGGCGATCAGATATGTGGCCCCCATCACAAGAAACGCGGAAGAGGCAACACTGCTGAACTGGTTTGCTTGATTGAAGGCCATCAACCCCAGTGAAGAGACTGTGCTGAGAATCGCCGCAGCAGCCACGAAAAAGGCGGAAAATGCAAGAACCTCGCCCCAGAGTGTTCGAGAGCGCGTAAAGCCATGAACAGCCTTAACCGTGAAAAGCTTCCGCTGGTAGGTTATGGAGTACCCGAGAGCAAGGATCAGGCCGAACATCGTGGCCACCGCGATTGGCGCTGCCGCGAAGTAGTCCATTGTTCGGAATATGAGGAAGTTATTGGGAGTCTGAGCGAAGGTAGCCTCAAAGCCAGCGCGGCGCAGAGAATTCAGCAGAACAGCTGTAGCGCTAGAATCCCCTGTTGTCCAGAAAAGCCCCCGAATATCTTCCGTCGTGATATCGCGAGAAGACTTCACCGTCGTTGAGTAGCCTGGGTCGAAGGACGGGTAGCGACCGCCCGGGTAGAGGTCCGCGTCTTTGGCAGGATCGCCCAGAAAAGCGAAAAGATACCTTCCATTACCCACGTCAGTGGGGTCAACCGTCACCTTGTAAATATTGAGCGACTGCTGTTGGGCGGCGCGCTCAATCAGATTCACGATATCTGTTTTGCCGGAATCAGCCGGAATAGCCGTAATGGAGAAAGCGCTCTGGGTTCCGAAGGGCACTGATCGATCCTGGGTGGCGTAGTACTGGAAGGTGAGGATGAGAGCCACAATGATCGACAGCGCGCTGGCAGCGCGGCTGATCCAATGAAGCCCTCCCAACTTTTTCCCTCCGTTTTTGTTGGTAAAACAAGTCAGGGGGTGGCGTAGTTAATATGCCACCCCGAACTACATCTGCTCTATGTGCGGAATAGGACTATCGCAAATCATAAAAAGCCTCATTGCCCCCGAAGGTCGAGGGGAACATCGAAGCGTAAGACGTAGAACCGGGGCCAACCCAACCCGAGTATGCACAACCGGCGTTGCTACATGCCGTGCTTTTGTGGTCGCGGCTAGCCAAGAAATAGTTTGAGTAAACGTGAGTGAAAGTAGTTCCGTATTCCCATGTTCCCCCTTCGAACGGATACTCTGTGGTGGCAAAGGCAGCACCACTGGCCAAGCCCGTCCCCAGCACCGCCGCAACGGCTGCAGTCCCAAAAATTCTGCGTATTCCCATGTTTTTCTTTCCTTTCTGTAAGCGCCTACCAGATTTGTGTAGACGTAACTGTGGAATTCGAACGGTGCCAAGTCAAGCACAGAGTGTCCTGTAATGTCTACCCACTTAGTGGGCTAAACTAAAAAGTATCCCTTTGCGTTGTCAACGGTGACGTCCGAGACGGAAGGGTTGCGGAGCTGCCGCGGCGAAGAACCTACGCGGCGGGATGCGCATAACTCCTGCAATACGGCCAGCGCCGCGGCCACTAAGCCGCTCTCTCAGCGCGACCAGGGCGGTTGTCGTTGCGCTCCCCAATTCCTATGCTTCTGTACGTCGACACCATCGCGAGCCGCGAAGCGTAACTTCGGCGGCGGGGTTTCGACGCCCACAGAAATTGTGAACAGCGGGCGAACTATCGCATGATGTGGTTGCGAGAGAGGAATCACCCTGCTGGGCTCTTGATGGGTTCAATCGGATCCGGTAAGAAGGCTACACAACTCATCGAAAGTGAGTCGGCTACATGAAATTCGAAAGCCTGAAGGCAAATTCATACAAGGTCTTACTTGTTTTGCCACTCGCCATAATC
Source organism: Rhodoglobus sp. (assembly GCA_051646885.1). Classification (GTDB taxonomy): domain Bacteria; phylum Actinomycetota; class Actinomycetes; order Actinomycetales; family Microbacteriaceae; genus Rhodoglobus. The sequence continues at coordinate 659 of JBOFDJ010000118.1, read as the reverse complement.
CTTAGTCTGGTAGCACCGAGCATGGCTCAAGCTAACACTGCTCCTCACCCAGCAGAAGAATCAACCGGAGTGGAAGATGACTCTGTCACGCTAACCAACGAGGAGATATCTAATCTGGAGGCGTTGACCTCGGCCACAAAGAACAGTGACGCAGGGCCTGTGTTTGACGCTGCCCTCGCCCTAAAGTTGGGCGCAACTCAAAGCTCAATTTCTGGGTTCAGCGCGGGACTTAATGCCGGAGTCGGTCGTCTCACGAAAGCACGGGTCAGCGAAGACACGACACAGGAGCAAGGGGTTCTCGCAGCCGCGCGAGCATGTTCAGGCGCTAGTGGGTTCACCGGCTATTACTGGTTCGGTCCACAAATTGCGATGGACTCTTGCCAAACGGACCTACTCCAAGCAGGGATCGGGATAGCATTAGCGGGCGGCGGCGTCTACACTGCAGCGTCCGCACTGACTGCTGCTGGGCTACCGGCTGCGGCTGTCATCGGAGTAGTCACAGCAGTCATAGGGCTCGGACTGGGCTTCGTCTCTCTCTGCAAAGCTGCGAGTTCCCATGGCGGAATATATTTGAATGGCGGGATCCCCGGAATCATCGCGCCCAGTTGTTGGGGACAGTGATGACATCGTCGAAGCGGAGCCTCGCTATCAAGATAGTC
>JBOFDJ010000117.1:0-2244 GCA_051646885.1 Rhodoglobus sp. | reverse complement strand
TGATTGTCCAGCTATCGCCGTTGCGCTGGGCGACAGTCCTCAGGCCCTGCGCGGTATCGGAGCCGGAGAGCGGTTCGGTGAGCCCGAACGCGCCCAATAACTCGCCGCTGGCAAATCGGGGGAGCCACTGCGCGCGCTGCTCGTCCGAGCCGGCCACGGCGATCGATCCCATCACCAGCCCGTTTTGCATACCCACCAGGGTGGCCACACTCGCGTCAACGCGAGCAAGCTCCAGGGCTATCCAGCCGCGGAACACCGCGCTATTGGCAAACTGCTGGGTCTCTTCCCAGGGCATACCAAAGACGCCGAGATCGGCCAGGCCGCGCACGATCACCCCGCGGTCAAAGAATTCGGCCCGAGCCCACAGATCGTTGACCACCGGTCGGACATTCTCATCGAGGAAGGCCCGCAACCTCAGGATCAGGTCTTTTTCCTGATCAGTGAGCTCGTTCTCGAAGCCGTAAAAATCTGCGCTGATGGTCTCGAATGCCATGCATGCTCTCCGTTGCTGAGTTATTTGTGTTTCACAGCCTAGAGCGGCAATCTGGAGACCCCCAGCTCCTTGGTACTTTGGTGCAATGTGTTCACAGGAGGTCGCACCGTGTTTGTAGGCATCACCAACACCCCCCGCGACTACGCGTGGGGCTCCGCAGGGGAAATTTCACGGCTGCTGGGGTTGACGGCATCCGGAGGTCCCGAGGCGGAGCTGTGGTTGGGTACGCACCCGGGTTCACCCAGCACGGTGGTGGGCTCTCAGCAGAGACTGGTTGAACTTCTGGGGGCCCCGCTGCCCTTTTTGCTCAAGGTGCTCGCGGCCGCGTCGCCGCTGTCGTTGCAGGCCCACCCGAGTGCGGCACAGGCGGCAGAGGGTTTCGCCCGCGAGAACGCGCTCGGTGTTCCGCTCGATGCCCCGTATCGAAATTATAAGGATGCCTCAGCCAAGCCCGAACTGATCTACGCGCTGAGTGGCACCTTTGAGGCGCTCTGCGGTTTCAGGCCAGTAGCGCAGACGCGGCAGATTATCAGCGTCATGATGGAGGGAACTGCGGTCGACACCTCCGCGGTTCCGTTGCTTCAGGGCTGGCTCGACCGATTGACCGGAGACGAATCGCTGCGCGGTGTGTTCGAGTGGCTGATCACCCGAGGTGAAGGGGTCGACGATCTGGTGGCGGCAGTGACGGCGCTCGCGAGCGAGAGCGCTCCTAGTCCCGAGCTGACGACCGTCGCGCTGCTCGCCGAGACCTCCGCCGGTGACCCCGGTATCGCTATTTCGCTCATGCTCAACCGTGTGACCTTGCGGGCGGGGGAGGCGCTCTATTTGCCGGCCGGCAACATCCACGCCTATCTTTCTGGTGTGGGGATTGAGCTGATGTCCGCTTCCGATAATGTGCTGCGCGGCGGGCTGACTCCGAAACATATTGATGTGCCGGAACTGCTGAGGGTGCTCGACTTCAGGCCGCTTCCGGTGCCGCAGCTGGTGGCGGAGTCGCCCGCAGCAGGGGTGCGAGTATTCCGGCCTGTCGACGCAGATTTTGCGCTGCATGTGATCGAGCGCGATGCCGTGCGCACGGTGACCGGCCCCGCTATCGCTCTGTGCCTTGAGGGTGAGTTCACGCTTTCTGGGGGCGCAGCCTCGGTGCAACTCAGGCGAGGCTCAGCGATCTGCATCGCGGGTGAATCGCAGCTCACGATCACTGGGCGCGGGCAGCTCGTCCTCGCCACGAGCTGAGGGCTTTCGTCACTGAACGCGCCGGAGCCCGCGCGGCGTTCCGAAGGAGCGGCGGTAGGCCCGTTTCAGTGCGGATGGGGAGGGTTTCATGAGCCGGGCGTCGTGGGGGTCACGGCAGGAGAGGGTGGCGAAGTTCTCTGTCCATCCATACCGGTCGAGAAATGTTCGCACTGCAGCCTCGCTGTTGTTGCTGACCACAGCCAGCATTGTGCCCGTAGTTTTAGCGTGACTGATCCAGTCGGCGCTGTAGGCGCTGGGGATACTTGATCGGGCTGCGCTTACTTCTGCCTCACTGCAGGCGGCTTCGACCGATGAGCGACGTTCGGGTACCGCATCCTGCGCGTATCGGAGGATCTCCAGGTGGTCGGTGCTGCTTGTGATGTGCGCGGGCAGGGTTGTTGATCGGAGTTCGGTTCGTGCGCACTCGGCTGCCCACACATTGTGTGGTGGCGGCATCAGTAGTGTGATCGGGCCGTCGAAGTCCAAGCAATACCCGGGCTCCGCGGATGAGGTCC
>JBOFDJ010000116.1:0-4239 GCA_051646885.1 Rhodoglobus sp. | reverse complement strand
CGTAAGAGCCAGATTCGTACTATGGACCGTTCGGAGCGCATCCGCACCTACAACTTTCCCGAGAATCGTATCGCTGACCACCGTACCGGTTATAAGGCCTACAACCTCGATGCGGTTATTAACGGGGCTCTTGATGCAGTAATCCAGTCGTGCATTGTGGCTGATGAGGAGTCGCGGCTTGATGCCCTTGGCGCTGAAGACTAAGGGCCCCGTGACTCAGTGAGCGGGCTCGTTCCTGGCATCGGTGGGACGACGATCACTGCTGTGGTGGGCAGCAGTATCGCTGCCCTTGAGGCGGCGGGTATCGTCGACGCGCGGGTTGATGTTGAGTGTCTGGTGGGTCATGTGTTGGGGCTGAGTCGTGGGGGAGTCCAGGCCAAGATGGTCACGCACTCTCGTCTTAGTGCTGATGATGCGGTCACTATTGAGGGGTTGATTCGGCGGCGTGCTGGCCGTGAGCCTGTTCAGCACATCACGGGCCGTGCGGCGTTCCGCCATCGTGAGCTGGCGGTGGGGCCTGGTGTTTTTGTGCCGCGCCCTGAGACCGAGTTGGTGGCCCAGTTCGCCATTGACGCACTCTGGGCCACGGCGTCCTCAGAGCCGATTGGGGTGGATTTAGGGATGGGCAGTGGTGCTATTGCCCTAGCGATGGCGACCGAGGTGGGTCATGCCCGCATTTATGGTGTTGAGGTCTCGCCGCAGGCTTTTGTGTGGGCGCAGAAAAACTTTCGCCAGGCAGATGCCCCGAATGCTACCGCTATACTCGCTGATCTCTCCGAGGCGCTGCCGGATCTGAATGGCACGGTCGATGTGGTGATCTCGAACCCTCCGTATATTCCGTTGGGGGCGGTTCCGCGTGATCCTGAGGTGCGTCTTTATGACCCGGGTCTTGCTCTGTACGGCGGCAGGGATGGTCTGGATGTGGTGCGTCGCGTCTCCGTTACGGCTCACCGGTTGCTGCATCCCGGTGGCACCCTGGTTATCGAGCATGGTGAGTTGCAGGCTGAGTCGCTCGCAGAGTTGCTGACGGCTGATGGGTGGACTGCTGTGGCCCATCACCGTGATCTCCTCGGTCGCGACCGCGCCACCACCGCACTGCGCTGATCGCCTTCCGCTCTGCCCGATGGAATCGCGTTTCGACGCCAGTATTGACCGTGGTCAATCCGCTTTCCTCTGCAGCACGCGCTGGCTGCGCATCTGCATTTCAGAGCCCATCCAGACCGACCACGCCCTCGTCTAACGCCCGCCGATGCCACGCCCGCAGCCCTCGCGGGAGCTCGAAACCGCCACCGACCTGGGGGCTCGCGACGACCAGGGAGGTGACACGCCCGGCCAGTCGGACGCGAGTCGCGAAGCCCTGGCGGTATCCGGCTTCTGTCAACCGGGTCGGTACATCGAGTCTCGCGTCTGCCAGCACGCAGATTTTGCCCCCCCGCAACGCTGGCCGCGCCGCCCTCCAAACAGCATCAAGCGCTGCCGTGGCCGCACCCGCCGCGTGTACGACATTGTTCCATGGCGGGTTGGTGACGATCGCGTCGACTTCGAACTCGTCCCAAGGTATACGGGCGGCGTCAGCGACATGAAAATCGACCGCAACTCCAGCGCGATCAGCATTTCGACGCGAGTTTTGCACGCGGGTGGGGTTGAGGTCGCTCGCATTAAACGTGATCTCAGGATGCTGCAACCCTGCCTCGATGGGGATAGTGCCGTCGCCGCAGAACGGGTCGCGTGCGCGATCATGGCCCGAAAGCCCGGCGATCACTGCCAAGGCGGCAGCCGCCGGTGGATGCAGAGTCCCCGCTCCGGTGTCTAGCTTGTAGCCACGCCGGTGAAGCGGAGAAGCGCTCACTCGCACCGCCACCACGGCCTTCCCGTGCTGGATGATGAGACGCACCGTGACCTCGGGGCGGGCGGGCGAGGTGAAGCCCTCCGGAGTCCGAACAAGATGTTTCGCGGCGAGCAGCGGGGCCAGCGCCGCACCGACGGCGTTCTCGACGTCAAAACGGTTGTATGTGTGTGGCCCATCGATGCTGGTGACGACGTCGAAGGGGAACTCGTCCGACAGCTCTCTCATGGTCCGAAGGTGTTTCAGGGCCGGTACCCAGTCCAGCCGTTTGACCTTCGCCGCGATGTCGCTCACCGAGTCCTTCGTCGTTCCCACGTCATCGATTTTGGCGATGACGGCGAAGAGGTCGTCAACCGTCTGCAGTCGCAGCAGCGTGTCCGCTGGCCCTGAGTGCTCGAACACCACCTCACGCGGGCCCATACGCAGAGAACGTGCGCTCGGCAGGCGCGACTCGATTTCGGATGCTGCCACCCATTCCAGCCCTCGCAGGGTTCGAGCTATGAGCTTCATGTCTTCGCTATACCGTCATGCCGCCATGGCGTTCTTTGCAGGGCTTCGTTGAACCAATCGGAGAACTTGGGTCGACAAGTGACTGAACTTGGTTTGCCGCCACCGCAGTCAACTAACCACAGTGGACGAACGCCTGCGACTACCACTGTTAGTCAGCCCTGAGGTTCTGATGAACAGCTTCATCCTCGTCCACCACGGCACCCAGTCCTGCGACTTTCTGGAGGCATCCGTTCTCGGCAGAAAATGCCACCAGCAACACTCGGAGTTCGGCATCTAGCGTATCCCAGATCGTTGTCGTTACCTCTGAAACTTCCGTGGCGTCGGTGTTGATAACCTTGAGGGTTCCCGCTGTCTGCACAGCATCTTTGGGTCCGTTGTAGGTGGTCATCATATAAAGGGCTCCGGGTTCTGGGGACTCGATGAGATAGTGCCGACGCTGCGGAATCGGGGCTCCGGCGACCACAAGCGCTGTATGGCTGACAAACTCGAATGCTGAAGCGTGGGTAACGTTGAGTGTGATTCGTGGAGTAAAAATGGGGTCGTCAGGTTCGAAGCGAAGTCTGGTTCCTGCGGCGTCGAACCCAGTTCCGACCTGCATCTGCTGACTGATATCAGTCACTTGTTCACCATTGCCGATGATGAACGATGATTCAGTTTTGGTAGCGGCTAGGTAATGCCGCAGCGGGTCATCAACTTCGTGAGAACGGGTTGACCTAATCGACAGAGTTTCCCCATTCCAGACACCGATTCGCTGTTGTGAAGCGAGGCTGCGGCCCGTAATGAAATAACCGAACAGCGAAGGTTCAGTCTCGCTGAAACGGAGGGCAAAAACACCTCGCCCTGGATACCCTCGAAGCTCTTCGCGTAGTGATGTGATTTTCATTACTTGCCCTATTTTACTTCATCGTGAACGGCGTACTATTGCTCTCTTCGGAAACTCCGATAGAGGGCATAGGCAACAAAAACCAGACCGGCAATACCACCACCCACGCTCCCGCAAATCCTATGATGGGCTCCGCAGTGCATGAGCTTATGGCCTCGGAAGAAACGTACTCGGCGCATGATCCTGATCGAGTAAAGATCAGCAGAAACACGACGACCGCCCCGCCGATAGCGGCCACCAGCCAACTCCACGAGTGCCCGTTCGATCTGCCCTTGTCCATCTCACTTTTCACCGGGGTCTGCTGTGGGTTTGCTGGTTCGGTGGTGTGCCCTCTTCCTTCGATAACGTAAGAACCTTCTTCTTCAACACAGCTTGCCGCTGCATAACTGTTCAGCTCCACCGAAACGGTGGTAATCCACATCCATTGCCCAATTGCGACCCAGCGATACCGCAGTAATGGACGATGGCTGGTTCCGAAACACCCAGCTCGGACAGCTAGCTCCAGGGCTGATCGATTCGGGACCACCTTTCATACAAACGGAATTCAGGCCAAATTGATCGTGCTGCGGACACAGCCCGATCGCGGGAAGACTCTCGCGCTCGGCTCGACACACCGAATATCGTGCGCTGGGTGATCGCGCTCGGTCGTGAATCGTAGGGGTCACGTCCTGCTGGGTGGTGGGACAAGATCACCGGTGGCGGGAGCTGCTACTCCCGCCGTCTGCTACTTTCTCCCGCCACTTGCGTCGGCACTCTCGTCGCCGGGCCGACGCCCGCCGGATCGGTGTGCTACTCCCGCCGCGTGAGCATGGCACAACTGCGCCGGGTACCATAGAGGCAATATGGCCACCATCTACGACTGCTCGGTTGAGTCCGAGCTTCTGACCGGGATGCGCCGCGCGCGCCAAGCCATCGGTCGCGGCGAGCTCGTGGTTCTTCCCACAGATACGGTCTATGGTCTTGCCGCTGACGCCTTCAATCCCGCGGCGGTTCAGAGGTT
>JBOFDJ010000115.1:0-3820 GCA_051646885.1 Rhodoglobus sp. | reverse complement strand
ACCAGGATCGAGATCAACGAATCATCGGTGGAGATCACGCGCGCATCACGGGAGGCAGCCTCATTGCGAGCCGCATCCAGCTGGATCCCGAGCCCCTGGTGACCCGCCCTCGCCGCGGCGCGGGTGGGGGCGCTGTTCTCACCAACACCCGCAGTGAAGACGATGGCATCCACTCCCCCGAGCTGCACCAGATAAGCCCCCAGGTAGTGACGCAGGCGGTGATAGTAGACCTCCAACGCGAGACGGGCGTCCTGCCCCTGGGCGGCCTGAATGTCACGCATATCGGCGATACCCCCGACCCCCAACAGCCCACTGCCCCGGTTGAGCATGGTGTCAAGCTCGGGCAGGGTGAAGCCCGCTCGCCCCAGATGAAACAGGATGCCGACGTCCAGATCGCCCGATCTGGTCCCCATCACGAGGCCCTCAAGCGGGGTCATCCCCATCGAGGTTTCGACGCAACGCCCGCCATCAATCGCCGCCACCGAGGCCCCATTGCCAAGATGAAAAACAATGAGCTTGAGTTCAGCCAGCGGCCGACCCAGCAACTCGGCGGCGCGGCCAGAAACATACTGATATGAGGTGCCATGAAAACCGTAACGGCGAATCTGATGCGCGCCCGCAAGTTCGGCATCGATAGCGTAGGTGTAGGCGGCGGGGGCTAACGACTGATGGAATGCGGTGTCGAATACCGCAACCTGGGGCACCCCGGGGAAGGCAACCCGCGCCGCCCTGATACCCGCGAGGTTGGCCGGATTGTGCAGCGGGGCCAGAGCAGACAAATCATCAATCGCAGACTCAACCTCAGCGGTCATCACCGTGGCGGTGGTGAAGCGACTACCGCCATGCACCACGCGATGGCCGATGACCGATGGATGCACGCCGCCCAGTTCGCTCAAAACCCCACGCATCGCGAACTCATGATCCTTCGCGGCGCCAGGTTCACCAATGCGCTCCACCACGCCACCGTGAACGCGCTGCTCGGAGGCAACGTCAATAAGCTCCCACTTGATCGACGAGGATCCCGAGTTGATCACAAAAGCCGTGGTCATGAGCCGACCACCGGGGTGGCCGGGGCACCGAGACCCACAGCCGATGCTGTCGGGGCTGCGCCCGCCGCAGCCGCCGCCTTCACGGCCTGCGCCTGAATTGCGGTGATCGCGACCGTGTTGACAATATCGCGCACCAATGCCCCGCGCGACAGATCGTTGACGGGTTTGCGCAGCCCCTGCAGAACCGGCCCCATAGCCACGGCCCCGGAACTGCGCTGCACGGCCTTATAGGTGTTATTGCCGGTATTGAGGTCAGGAAAGATAAAGACAGTGGCCCGGCCAGCAACCTGCGATTCGGGCATCTTGGCTTTCGCCACGGCCGCATCGGCAGCGGCATCGTATTGAATCGGCCCTTCGACCATCAACTCCGGTTGCCGCGAGCGCACGAGGGCAGTGGCCGCCCGAACCTTGTCGACATCGGCTCCTGAACCCGATTCTCCGGTCGAATACGACAGCATCGCGATCCTGGGATCGATACCAAACTGGGCGGCAGTGGCCGCTGATGAGATGGCAATATCGGCAAGCTGGTCGGCATCAGGGTCGGGCACGATGGCACAGTCGCCGTACACCAGAACCCGGTCATCCAGAGCCATAAAAAAGACACTGGAAACGACGTCGACGCCCTCTGAGGTTTTGATGAACTGGAGCGCGGGGGTGATGGTGTGGGCTGTCGTATGTGCCGCACCTGAAACCATGCCGTCGGCGAGTCCCAGATGCACCATCATGGTGCCAAAATACGAGACATCGGTGACGATATCGCGGGCCATCTCGACCGTCACAGCCTTGTGGGAGCGCAGTCGGGCATATTCCTGAGCAAAGCGTTCCCGTAGCGCGGGGTCGGTCGGGCTGAGCACGGTCGCCGCCGCAATATCGACCCCAAGGCCGGCGGCCCGCGAGCGCACCTCAGCCTCATCGCCAAGAATAGTCAGGTCAACAACATTGCGACTCAGCAAGGTACCTGCCGCCTGCAGGATGCGGTCATCACCGCCCTCTGGTAGCACAATGTGGGTGCGGTGAGAGCGCGCACGCTCCAGCAGTCCGTACTCGAACATCAGCGGTGTCACTGCGGTCGACTGGCCGGCACCCAGCGCGGTGCTCAGAACATCCGAGTCGACATGTCGATCAAAAAGTGCCAGTGCGGTATCAATTTTTCGTTGGGATGTCGCGGTCAGACGCCCCCGCGTCTGCACGATGCGCTGCGCCGTCGGGTACGTCCCGTGCTCAGTGGCCACAATCGGCAGGGTCTCATCGAGGCCCCGGATGAGCCGATCAATCACCGGAGAAAGCTCGAACCCCCCATTGAGAACGATACCGGCCAGCGAGGGGAAGGTTCCGGAAGCGTGGGCGGTGAGCGCCGCGAGCAGCATCTCGCTGCGGTCACCCGGTATCACCACCACACCACCCTCGATCAGGCGGGGCAGCACGTTCTCCATCGACATCGCGGCAATGACTACGCCCATGGACTCCCGCGCCAGAAGCGCCGTGTCCCCCTTGAGTAGCGTGCCATCGACGGCATGCATAATGGCGTCAACGGTGGGGGCGACCATGAATGGGTCCTCAGGGACGGCCCAGGATGGCACCTCCGTGGCGGTGCTGACCGCCTCCACAATCTGGTCAAGCTGCTGCGGATCTGCCCGGTTCACGACCACGGCGAATAGGCTCGCATGGGCATCCGCCAGCTCGGGAAGGCTGAGCTCAGCCACCTGACGCAGCTCATCTGCGGTACGCGCCCGAGACTCGCTGGGTTCACGACCGGTCAGCACCAGAAGCACCGGGGCTCCCAGATTGGCCGCAATACGAGCATTGAACGCAAGCTCGGTAGGAGTGGCGACATCGGTGTAGTCGGAGCCGACGATCACCACAGCATCGCACTGCCGCTCGATCGCTTTGAAACGATCAATGATGCGAACCAGGGCGGCATCCGGATCATCATGCACAGCCTCGTAGCTCACCCCAACGCAGTCGTCGTAGTTGAGGTTGACCCCATCACGGCTCAGTAGCAGCTCCAGCACGTAGTCGGGTTCTTGCGTGGATCGGGCGACCGGACGAAACACCCCCACCCGTTCGATACCGCGCAACAGAGCGTCGAGGACCCCCAGGGCGATGGACGACTTACCGGAGTGACCTTCAGCAGAAGTAATGTAAATCGGACGCGCCATGCCGTAAGCCTACGCGCCATTAAGGTTCCTGCCGGCCTCCTGGTTTGACCATGCCCGACCTATTTCAGGCCCAACCTGGAATCCTGCCTGACCTGCATCAGACCTGACCTCGAGATTGCCCGCCGAAAGGAAAGACCCCTCGCGCACCCGCCAGAGCCCGGTTACCCTTGCTACGTTTCCGTCCTGGGGGAGTTGGCCTGGATGACGCCACGCGAGGAGTTGCATTTAGTCTAACGCCTGAAGCCAGAGAGTCGTGGTGCCGCGACTCCATCTCGCCACACTGATTCAGTGAAGCCCCTTGGGAGCGGTGCCGCGACCGGCAGCAAGAACGGTGCCGAACGCACGCGAGTCGTGATGCCGCTATGATTCCTGGGAGGTCATCAACGTTGCTGACCTCCCAGGAGAATTCGCCTAGTGGCCTATGGCGCACGCTTGGAAAGCGTGTTGGGTGAAAGCCCTCGGGGGTTCGAATCCCCCATTCTCCGCCATTGTGATGTCTCAGGACGTTGTGAATGGTTGAACCCTCGGTTTCTGGGGTTTGGCTGTTTTCAGTTTTGGTTGGTAGGTCGGGTTCGGGTTGATTGTGTAGTGGCCGAGGACGGTGCCCTCGAG
>JBOFDJ010000114.1:0-12811 GCA_051646885.1 Rhodoglobus sp. | reverse complement strand
AGATATCTCCACTAGACCCGGAGGTTCTCCCTTTCACAAGACCGAAAACGCCACCAACGTCATGGCCGGATACACCTAGTCCGGTTCTCGGAATGACGTCATTAGGTGTAGCTCCCAGGGAGGCTGTGAACGGTGTGGTGTGAGTTGGCGGGTGAGGACTTCCGGTATCGAAGTGGGTTATCGCACTCGCTTGATCACCAGGAGGCCCTCGTGCCCTAAGCTAGTGCTCTGTTGTCCCGGAAGGGTCGTCTGTTGTTGGCCCGTCGTGTCGTTGATGACGGCTGGAGCCTGCGTCGTGCCGCGGCCAGCGTGAGTTGCTCGGCGGCGGCGGCGAAGAAGTGGGCTGACCGGTATCGGACGGCTGGCGAGGCCGGGATGTGTGATCTGTCGTCGCGTCCGCTGCACTGCTCGAACCGCACCGCCCGGCGCACGGGACGTCGAATCGTGGCGTTACGGTTCACCCGGCGGTGGGGCCGCATCGGATCGCGTTCCACCCGCGGTTAAACCGGTCGACGGTGGAGAACGTGTTGCGCCGCTACGGGATTCCGCGCCTGGCGAATATCGACCGGGTTACCGGGCTGACGGTCCGCAAGCCTAAAACGGTCCGCTACGAGTACCCGAATCCAGGCGATCTGGTCCGCGTCAACTCGTGTCGTTCAGGTGAGGAAGAGAACGCTGGCCGGATGACCGTTCACCAAGATGTGGTGAACCGACCGAAGGACGAACCCACCATTCTTTGCTGTCTGCGCCACATCGATCTCCGTACTTCGAGACACCAGAATGACAACCCTCCCGGTCCGGCGGTCGAGAATGCGCGCAAACGTCCCGAACATAGCTTGCCGAAAGGCCGCTGAATCAATGCCGACGTCCCCATATTCACCCCATGGAGGGTCTGCGATTATCGTCGTCACTTTTCCCGAAGCGACGCTCTCTAGAACAGTGCCATCCTCTTCTAGGATGACAGTTCGTGATCTCGGCAGACGTTTAAGACTGGTTGCGAAGCTGTCGCGGTGGAGGTCGGAGTAAATTAGCTGCCTGCTAGGGTACTTCGCTCTCGCAATGAGGAGCGCGCCAGAGCCACCAAAGGGATCGATCACTACATCTCTGGCAGTAGGGTTAGTCAGCTTAACCAGGAGGATGGCGAGTTCGGGGGCTAGCTCACCGCGCTGAACCTTCGGGATTTGACGATCAATGCGGCGTGCAAAATACACCTGGGCTGCATCGCGCCGTCCAATTAACCAATACTCGACCCCTCCACCACGGGCATTGAAAGAACCTCCATAGGTGCACTTGATCGCTTCAATGAGCCGCTGCCGTGATCGAGGCGGAAGAGGAACTAGTCCTCCGTCAAGGTGAACCATGATCCTGAACTGCCTTGTGCTGGTCGATGGTTGCTCAGATTCAATGATTCGTGTTAGGGATTTTACGAGCGCGTCGAGCGACCTCCTCGGCGTCGACGCGAGTACCTCGAACGTATTGCGCAGGTAGCCGAGGTCGACCACTTCCCGACTGCTCGCCTTCGTGCTGAACAGTATGGCGCTACCGTCCGAGGTCAGCACACTAAACTCTGGCAGATCTTGAGCCAACGATTCTTCAAGTATTGGCCCGAGGCCCGAGGCATAGGTGGCGAGATAGGTTGGGCTGTGGGCTGTGGGCTGTGGGCTGTGGGCTGTGGGCTGTGGGCTGTGGGCTGTGGGCGCTTTGCCGACCACTCGTGGTCGACGCTGACGAGCGTCTCGCCGTGGCCGGTCGCTGTCATTCGTCATGAGGCATCACGTCCTAGATGTGATTAGGCTGATTCAAGTCAGTGCCCGGGAAGTTGGTCCCACAGACATGAGCGCATTCGACCGAGTTTCGAACGCCCTCGTCGATTGTACAGATCGTAGGTTCGCTTCCATCGGGAACACGGCTCCTCCGCTGCTCCATCTGGGAGAATGGATCAGGCGCGAGACCACCACAAGACCCGGCGAAAGGAGCGTGCGCATCATGAGCAGAATCACCATCGCTGACCTGGCCGGAGTGGTGTACTCCTCGGGCAAGGTGTTCAACGGGCTCAGCACGGGCCGTGTGGACACGGAGAGCTTTTTGCGCTCTGGAAGCACGGACGGTATCGTCTCGCGGCCTGATCTAGCACTGCTGCTGGACCTGCGAGACGCATCGGGCTTCATCATCGAGCGCGCCGAAAACCGCAGTGTGATCGATGGCGCGTATGTTCGAGCGCTGAACCGAACCCTGCGTCGCAGCGCCGCACTGCATCCTGGCGCGTTCCGCACGGATGACCAGGGCATCGGCGTCCGAACGGATTACGGACGCCACGAGCCGGCTGCCCTCGATGAGCCGACCCTAGACCGGCTCATCGCCAGCGCTATCAAGGGCACAGACCCCCGTGGGGACGCCGTGGATTTGTTTGTGGATCTGGCGAAGGCTCAACCATTCGAGGATGGTAACAAGCGCACCGCCCTATTTGCCGCCAACGGTGTGCTGCTGCGCGAGAAGTGCAATGCAGTCCTGACTATCCCTGTCGACGAGAACGACCCCTCCGTGAGTGCTCGCTTCAACGACCTGCTCGCGCGGGCCTACATCCACGATGAGCGGGACGGCGTCAAGAGCCTGCTGCGCAGGCATGGGTTCCAGCCCCTCGCGGATCGCGACCGCGACGCCTCTCGGATGTAGGGGAAGTTGCAGAAGCTCAGTGGTGGTCGTTGACGGTTTTTTGAAATTCTGAAATTGTTACTGCGAGTTGCTTCGGATCACGGAGCATCGGAAGATGTCCGCCCGTGAGGTTACGAAGAAATGTGGGCTGGAGTCGTGCTGCATATTTCTTTTGCTGTGCCATGGGCATTTCGAGGTCATCGTCGCTGGTGATGTAGCCAGAAACGGGCGCAACGATGTCGGTGGGAACCCTGCTGGTGAAGTAAGAACGGGGCTCTGGGCTGAAATCGCGAATAAGACGACTCACCAATGCTTCATCAACCCCAGCAGCAAGCGTCTTGCGGATTAATGCCTCAGGAGGACGCGTTCCTGCCAGCCTCAAGATGATCGGCAACAGGATTCGATTCGGAAAGGGCAATGACGAAGTGAACGAGTGGCCAGCTAGGGGGATGACAGCAGATATACCGAGTACACCGTGGATTCGTTCTGGGATCAGAGACGCAACTTCTGCGGCGATCACCCCGCCAGCAGAATGGGCGACGATGGTTAGGGGACCGTCAGGAGCGGCATCGATGGCAGCGAGAGCGTATGCTCGCACATCTCCATCTGGTCCCACAGGTCGTGGGGCAACGACTGACGCGTCAGGAAGAGCTGCTCGCGGAGCATCCCAGATCCATGCAGGAAGGCCAGCACCGGATAAAAAAAGCAGTGAGGTTGTTGTCATAGATCTCACTGTAGAGACAGAAGCCGACAAGCAGGAGTCACTGTGATGCAGGAGTTTCCGAGCCGGGCTCTGCCTCCTCCTTCGGGGCGGGAGGGGTGGCGGCTAGATCTGGCTCAGGGGATGAGGGCTCGGTTTCTCCCGAACCGTCATCGACAGCAGTCGCGGCGTCGGCGGCGGATCCCCCGGTCTGCCGAAAATAGACCTGGCCGTGGAAGTCGACCCCCAGAGCGCCCATTGCTGCTAGTAGATCAGCGGGGATCAGAAAGCCGGCCTGCATGCGGTCGGAGTACCCGTTCCAGGCGATTTCAATGAAATAGTGTTCGTGAAGTTGCTCTAGTTGTTTCTTCTTAGGCTGAAGGATTTCAATAAGCGAGTGCACGCTAGAAAAATCTGACTCTTCGGTTGAGAGCGTTTCGGGGGAGTCGAGAACCCAGATCGAATGAGTGCGCTCACGCATGGAGGGCTTGCCGTCGGCACCGGTGCGAATCCTGCCTACCGGGTCCCCTAACTCGGCCGTTGCTGTCGGTTCGATTCCGAGAATAGTCGTGACGGCGGCTGCCGTGCGTGTGACGCTTTTGATCGAGAGACTTGCTTTACCGTCGATAACCACCTCATAACCCTAACGATATTGAGAGGGCTTGCGGTGCACTCAGTGCACAACATCCTGGTGCTCTCGACGCTGAACGCTACTGAATTGTCAGAGTCCGAAATTGTGGCGCGCGGCAGCGCCACATATCCTCGAAACCTCACTCAGGCTGCCAACGCAAAAACAGGCGCGCACGCAGCGAGCGAAACAGCGAGTGCGAGCGCCTTCTTCCCTGCTATGAGCGTGGAGTCACCCTGCGGGCCTCGGCGTCCGGTACCTTGTACCGAGCGCGAAACAAGGAGAGGGTGGCGACTTGTATCTGAAGAGTCTGACCCTGAAAGGGTTTAAGTCTTTCGCTCAGCCGACCACTTTTGCTTTTGAGCGAGGTGTGACCTGTGTTGTCGGGCCGAATGGTTCCGGTAAATCCAATGTGGTGGATGCGCTTGCCTGGGTCATGGGCGAGCAGGGGGCGAAGACCCTCCGCGGTGGAAAAATGGACGATGTTATCTTCGCTGGAACGGCGACGAAGGGTCCGCTCGGTCGTGCCGAGGTCATCCTGACCATTGATAACTCTGACGGTGCATTGCCGATTGAGTACACCGAGGTCACCATCAGCCGCACGCTGTTTCGCAATGGTGGCAGCGAGTATGCGATCAACGGCGAGCAGTGCCGGCTGCTCGATGTGCAGGAGCTGCTCTCTGACAGCGGGCTCGGCCGTGAGATGCATGTCATCGTGGGTCAAGGTCAGCTCGATGCTGTTCTGCGCGCGAGCCCTGAAGAGAGGCGTGGCTTCATTGAGGAGGCCGCCGGTATTCTCAAGCATCGTCGCCGCAAAGAGAAAACTATTCGCAAGCTTGAGGCGATGCAGGCCAATCTTCTGCGGTTATCCGATCTCGCCGGTGAGATTCGCCGTCAGCTCAAGCCGCTCGGTCAGCAGGCCGAGATCGCGAAGGAGGCGGCCTCCATTGCCTCCATTGTTCGGGATGCCCGGGCCAGGCTTCTTGCCGATGAGGTAGTCGAGTTGCGCGCCGCCATCACCGCTGCCAGCCGCAACGAGTCTGAGCGCAAGACCGAGCGCATCGTGCTGCAGGAGCAACTGGACCAGGCGAAGCTCCGCGAAGCCCGCCTGGAACAGGCGCAAGGCGGTGATGCTGTTGACCAGGCGCGTCGTACCGCTTTTGGCCTTGAGTCTGCCCAAGAGCGACTGCGTAGCCTGTATACGCTCGCCAATCAGCGGCTTGCGCTGCTGGGGCAGCAGGCTGAGGGGTCGCCGGTCGGGAGCTCCGTCAGCCAGGCCTCGGTGGAGACGGCCCGCGACGAGGTGCAGCGGCTGGCCGCGGATGTGGCCGAGGCCGAGGAGTCGGTGGGGGCTGCTGCCGCGGTCTCCGCTACTGCGAAAGCGTCGCTGGATTCGCTGGATGACGAGATCTCGGCCCAGAGTGCGTTGGTATCCAAACATGAGCTGGAACTTGCCGGTCTTGCCTCACGCGTTGAGGTCGCCCGATCCACCCTCGCTGCCGCCCAGGGCGAGTTGCTACGTCAGCAGAATGCCCGTGACGAGGCCGAGCAGCGGCGAGATGCGGCTCGTGCCGAGTTCCTTGCTCTAGAGACGCAGGCCGCCACCGTCAACGATACGGATGGCTCGCTCGATGCGCTATACGAGAGCGCTGAGGCGCTGGTGGCCACCGTGCAGGGCGAGATCGAGGCTCTGCGTGATGAACTCCATGAGGCCGAACGCGAACGTGACGCACTCGCAGCCCGCAGCTCTGCGCTGTCGTTGGCCGTGGATCAGAAAGACGGATCGAGTGCTCTCGTCGCTGCCACACTGCCCGGAATTCGGGGTCTTGTTGCCGAACATGTGAAGGTTGAACCTGGTTTCGAAGCGGCGATTGCTGCCGCTCTGGGATCTCTCGCTGATGCGGTACTGGCCGATGACCATGACGCGGCCAGTGATGCTCTTGAGGAATCTGCCGCTCGTGACTTTGGTCGGGTTGAGGTGGTGATTGCGGACACGGCAAGTGTGAACACGGCAACTGCGGCTGCTGCTCATTCCTTTGTGGGAATCCGCGCTGCTGCCGAGGTCGTGACAGCGCCGAACGGGGTTCTCGGCCTGCTCAGCACTATTCTGATTGCCGATGATCGGGCCGCCGCCCGGGCCGCCTATCGTCTCCCCGGTGGCATAGATCCCTCCATCACCTTTGTAACCCGCCAGGGTGATGTGCTGAGCCATTACGTGCTGCGCGGTGGCTCAGGTGCTCGCCGCTCTCGTCTCGAACTGGTTGCCGAGCGCGATGCCGCCGCGACCAAACTCGCCACCGTGACTACCCAGATTGAGCGCACTCGTTTCACTCTCGCGGAGCGCCGGGCCGCGCTCGAGACTGCCACAGCAGACTCAGTGACCGCCCTCGCGGCACTCCGTGAGCACGACGCCGCTCTCGCGGCTCAGTCTGAACAACTGGCCCGGTTCCGGATCCAGTCTGAGGCTGCCCAGGCCGAATGGGAACGTTTCTCGCACAGTCTTGAGCTGACAACGCAGAAGGTGGGGGATGCCGAATCCTCGGTCCAGCGGGCCAGCGCAGCCCATGATGAGTATGCTTCAACCCCGCGCCCTATGCTCGACGTTTCGGCTCGTGAGGGAGTGCTCGGCGAGGTCGAGGCTGCGCGCGCCAGGGAGCTAGAGTTGCGCATCCAACTGGAGACTATTCGAGAGCGGGTTAGGGCTGAGAGCGCGCGAGCCGAGGCGCTCGCGGCCCAGCTCGTTGCCGAACGCGCCGCTGCTGAGGAGCAGGCCAGGCTCAGCGCCATTCGGGAGCGTCAGGTGGCTGCCGCCACCGAGGTCATTGCGGCGCTGCCCCCGGTGCTTGATGCCGTGGATCGCTCGGTGTCACAGGCCCGATTGCAGCTCGCGGCCCGGGAGTCTGAGCGATCCGCCCATAACGAGGAGTTGGCGGCCCTGCGTCGCGAGGAAACGTCGCTGCGGGAGCGACTTTTTGCTGTCGGCGAGAATGTGCACGGCATCGAGATGCAGATTTACGAGAAGAAGCTGCATCTGTCAACCTTGCTGGAACGCTCGGGTGAAGAGTTGGGCTTGGTCGAGGACGTTCTCGTGGCCGAGTACGGGCCGCAGGTGCCCGTGCCCGCTGATGCCACCGTGAGCACCGCCACTGCTGAAGTCTCCGCTGATGCTGCGGGTTCCGCTGAGACTGAGGCCATGGGCACACCGTTTGTCCGTAGCCAACAGCAGGCCCGGCTGGCCGCTGCCGAACGTAAGCTCGCCCGGCTGGGTCGCGTCAATCCTCTTGCGCTGGAAGAGTTTGAGGCCCTTGAGCAGCGGCACAAGTTCTTGGCGGAGCAGCTCACCGATCTGACGAACACCCGCAAGGATCTGCTCACTATCATCGAGGACATCGATGAGAAGATGCAGGACATCTTCGGCAGTGCTTTTGACGACACCCGCGCCGCCTTTAACGAGGTCTTTCCTATTCTTTTCCCTGGCGGCACCGGCAGTATCCATCTGACCGATCCTGGTGACCTTCTCAGCACGGGAATTGAGGTCAGCGTCAAGCCAGCCGGGAAGAAAATCGAACGTCTGTCATTGTTAAGTGGGGGTGAGCGTTCGCTCGCTGCTGTTGCTCTGCTGATCGCGATCTTCAAGGCGCGCCCCAGCCCGTTCTACATTATGGACGAGGTGGAGGCGGCGCTCGATGATGCCAATCTTGGTAGGCTGCTGACCATTTTTGAGGGCTTGCGCGAGGCATCCCAACTCATTGTTATTACCCACCAGAAGCGCACTATGGAGATCGCGGATGCGCTCTACGGCGTGAGCATGCGCGCCGACGGCATCAGCGCTGTTGTCGGTCAACGCGTCGCTACTGAGAATCGCGAATGACGCTGTGCGCGATCCTTCACCGCCACTGCTGCTGAGCTCAACCGCGCCGTAACGCCGTTGGCGTGCGATTGACATAGCCTTGACCCATGGCATTATCGTGGTCGCTTTCTGGTTCACTCAAGGGCATGTTCGCGCGCCCGAAGATTGACGACAACACCTGGGAGTATCTTGAAGATGCCCTGGTTTCCGCCGACTTCGGCCCCGATCTCGCCGAATCGCTCAGTGCCGAATTGCGGGTGCGCGTGGCGAAGTATCGCACGACCGATCCCGCGGATTTGAAGCGGATGCTGCGCGAGGTTCTTGAGGAACGTCTCGCCGCTCTCGATCCCACCCTGCACCTCAGTAATCGCCCAGCAGTGGTCCTGGTAGTGGGAGTCAATGGTGTGGGCAAGACCACCACGATTGGCAAGTTCGCTAAATTTCTCACCAATTATGGCCGCACCGTGGTCGTCGGTGCCGCCGATACCTTCCGGGCCGCGGCGGTTGAACAGTTAGCGACCTGGGCCGAGCGCGGGGGAGCAGAGATTGTCCGCCCGCAGGCCCAGGGACAGGATCCGGCATCTGTCGCCTTCCAAACCGTAGAGCGAGCCCAGCGAGAGGGCATTGAGATCGTGTTGATCGATACGGCGGGCAGACTGCAAACCAAGAGTGGTCTGATGGATGAGCTGGGCAAGATTCGTCGCGTGGTCGAAAAACAAAGCGAGGTTGCGGAGGTGCTGCTGGTTCTGGATGCAACCACCGGCCAGAACGGGCTAGCACAAGCGCAGGCTTTCATCGAGCATGCTGGGGTGACGGGGCTGGTTCTGACCAAACTGGATGGCTCGGCCAAGGGTGGATTCGTTCTTGCGGTTCAAGAGAAAACAGGAATCCCGATCAAACTGATCGGCCAAGGCGAGGGCATTGGCGATCTCACCGGTTTCACACCCCATGTCTTTGTGCAGGGTCTTGTCGGCTAGATTCTGGCTCGGCGAAAAACAGATTGCCGGTTAAACTGGCCTGACCATGGCACTCTTCGGAAACCTCACTGATCGTCTCGCCGATACCTTTAAAAACCTGCGAGGCAAAGGCAAGCTCAGCCCAGCAGATGTTGATGGCACTGTTCGCGAGATTCGTCGCGCGCTTCTTGATGCTGATGTCGCCCTCGACGTCGTGAAGGATTTCACCGCTCGGGTTCGTGAACGGGCTCTCGGTGACGAGGTGTCGAAAGCCTTGAACCCTGCTCAACAGGTCGTACAGATCGTCAACGATGAGCTGATCATGATTCTTGGTGGCCAAGCGCGTCGTATCCAATTCGCCAAGGTCGCGCCGACCGTCATCATGCTGGCGGGCCTTCAGGGTGCCGGTAAGACGACTTTTGCCGGCAAGCTCGCCAAATGGCTCGCTGCGGATCAGCACACCCCGCTGTTGGTGGCGGCCGATCTTCAACGCCCCAATGCTGTGACTCAGCTTCAGGTCGTCGCCGAGCAGGCCGGAGTCGCGATTTATGCTCCCGAGCCGGGCAATGGCACGGGCGACCCGGTTAAGGTCGCGACAGAGGCGCTGGCATTTGCGAGGTCCAAACAGTACGACGTGGTGATCGTTGACACGGCTGGTCGTCTGGGTGTTGATGCTGAGCTCATGAAGCAGGCGGGTAATATTCGCAAGGTCATTGACCCTGATGAGGTGCTGTTCGTCATTGACGCGATGATTGGTCAGGATGCCGTGAGCACGGCCCGAGCATTCCAGCAGGGTGTTGACTTCACCGGAGTCGTGCTGACCAAGCTCGACGGCGATGCTCGCGGTGGTGCCGCGCTGTCGGTGGCGAGTATGACCGGTCGCCCGATCCTCTTTGCTTCTACCGGTGAATCATTGGATGATCTGGAGCCGTTTCACCCGGATCGCATGGCGAGCCGCATCCTCGATCTTGGCGATATTCTCACGCTTATTGAGCAGGCGCAGAAGAACTTTGATGAGGAGGAGCAGCGCAAGGTTGCCGAGAAGTTCGCGACCGATAGCTTTACCCTCGAAGATTTTCTCAGCCAGATGCAGCAACTCAAAAACATGGGCTCTATCAAGAACATGCTCGGGATGCTGCCCGGTGCCAAGGGAATGCGTCAGCAGTTAGACAATTTTGATGAATCCGAGATCACCCGCACTGAGGCGATTATTCAGTCGATGACGCGGCAGGAGCGTCAGCTTCCTAAGCTGTTGAATGGATCGCGCCGCCTGCGTATCGCTCGAGGTTCAGGCACGACGGTCACCGAGGTGAATGCGCTGGTCAACCGCTTCGAGCAGGCCGCCAAGATGATGAAAACCGTGGCCAGGGGTGGGGTTCCACAGATTCCCGGAATGGGTCCCATTCCTGCTCAGAAGTTCGCCGGTAGCAAGAAGCGGCTTAAGGGTAAGGGTTCCCGGTCAGGAAATCCAGCCAAGCGTGCGGCAGATAATGCCGCGCTCGCTGCTGCTAGCACCGTGGACAGCGATGCTCCCAGTGGTTCGAGTTTCGGCCTGCGTGGGGCCGCAACTCAGAATGCACAGGGGCAGGCTGGTGGCCCCAGCTCTGAGGAGTTAGCGGCGCTCCAGAAATTCCTTGGTCGCTAATACGCGCTGTTGTTGACAGCTTCAGGAGAACAGCCTTAGTCCCTCGGTTTTCTGGGCATTCTTGTGGCATAGAGCGCGGCAAGCGCGAGCAGTAGAGCGCCTACTCCGAATGCTGCTGGGTAGGACACTGTGTCGGCGAGCATTCCGGCAACGAGCGGCCCCACGATGGCACCGACATCCGACAGCATCGAGAAGACCGCAACGGGCCGACCATCACCCGCAGTGGCGACATCGCCCACGGCGGCGGCGGGAGCTGTTCCCATAAAGGCGGAGGCCAGGCCGTAGAGACACAAAGCGATAGTCAGAATGGTGACCGTGGGTGCGAAAGGAACTGCCCCAATTGCTGCGGCTGCCACCAGAAAGGATCCGATAATTGCTGGTTTGCGCCCGACCGTATCGACGAATCTCGCTGCGGGGCTGAGTACGACGGTTTGGGCCGCGGCGGCAATGGCAAAAACTATTCCCGTTGACTCTGCTGGAGCATGGAGTACGTCGACGACCAGCACGGGAACGAGGGCGGCTCTGACGCCGAAGCTGGTCCAACCCTGAGCGAAGTTGGCGAGGCATGCCGCGCGAAAGCGGCGATCAGTCAGAATTTCGCGCAGCGGCATTCGGGTGGTGGCTGTGTCGTTCATCACGACTGACACGCTGCCAGTTCCCCTGCGCAGCAGGGCGAGGCCGACCGTGCCAGCAGCGGCCAGGATGGCGGCGTAGAAGAAGAATGGTGCCGTGAGCGAGATGGTGGCGAGGGCGGCACCGAGGGCGGGACCGGCCATACCGCCGAGGAGAAAACCGCCCTGGTAGAAACCGATCGCTCGGGCGCGGGTGGGGGCAAGAGTCACGCGAAGTACTAGGGTCATCGCTGCCACGGTGAACAGGGCTGACCCGATTCCACCGACTCCGCGCAGTATCAGGAGCTGAAGGTAATTCTGGGCGATGCCTACGAGCCCGCTCGACACCGCCACGATAAAGATTCCGCCAGACAGAACAATGCGCTCACCGAGAAGGTCGATCAGTCGACCGCAGATCGGGCTGGTGATCAGCCGCATGAGGGCAAAAGCAGAGATCACGGCCCCCACCTCGAAGTTCCCCACCCCGAAACTGCGGGCGAAGACAGGCAGCACGGGCACAACCACACCAAAGCCGACCATGATGAGAAACGCGATCACGCCAAGAACATAGACGTCTCTCGGTAATCGGGGCCGGCCCACAGAAGCCGAAACGGGTTTATGGGGCGCTGGCACTACCTCAGGCTACGGCTGTCTGAGGGTAGCTGTGCACAGCCAAGGGTGCGGGTTACGCTGAAGTCATGACTCCACAACAGAATCGTCCGATCAGAATTGGTATTCAAGTGCAGCCCCAGCACGCTACGTATCGTCAAGTCCGTGACACTGTTCAGGAGCTTGAACAACGTGGCGTTGACATCCTCTTCAATTGGGATCATTTCTTTCCGCTGAGTGGTGATCCCGAAGGTCTGCACTACGAGTCCTGGACGGAGTTGGCCTCCTGGGCTGAGCTCACCAGTCGGGTTGAATTCGGCAGCTTGGTCAACTGCAATAGCTATCGCAACCCCGATCTTCAGGCTGATATGGCCCGCACCATCGATCACATTAGCGCGGGAAGTACCGGTGTGGGGCGTTTCATCTTCGGCACCGGCTCGGGGTGGTTCGAGCGCGACTATGACGAATATGGTTACGAATTTGGTTCTGTCGGTGGGCGTTTGGATGCCCTCGCCGAGGCCATACCGCGTATCAAGCAGCGCTGGGCGAAGCTCAACCCGCCCCCGACCCGGAAGATCCCGGTGCTGGTGGGGGGCGGCGGCGAGAAAAAGACTTTACGGATCGTGGCGCAGCACGCCGATATTTGGCACAGTTTCAGCGACGCGGCAACCTTGCAGCACAAGCTCGGTGTTTTATCCGACTGGTGCGCCGAAGTGAATCGTGATCCTGCCGAGATCGAGATCTCCATTGAGCTGCGTCGGCGGCCAGCGACCCATGGAGGCGGGCTCTCGGAGTATTCGACGGATGATGCCGATGCTCTGGTGGCGCTCGGCGCATCTCTGTTCACTATTGGCATCTCGGGCCCAGATTATGACCTTACTGATGTGAAGAAGTGGCTAGCCTGGCGTGACCGGCGCAATTCTTAGTTAATTCAGGTATTCTCCCGATGGCTCTCGTGGGTCGTTACCGGGCTCAGTCGTGGCAGCCGGTGCTTTTGGGGTTGGTGATGCAGTCTTCGGATACGAGTACGGTTTTTACGTTCCAGGCGGTGAAGATCAGTGGCTCTGGTTGGGCGGTGACGGTACCGTCGATGTTGCGCCATCGGGAGCCGGCGATGCTGTATTCCACGGCGTAGTCGATGGTGATGGTGGTGAGGTAGT
>JBOFDJ010000113.1:0-5779 GCA_051646885.1 Rhodoglobus sp. | reverse complement strand
ACTACCTCACCACCATCACCATCGACTACGCCGTGGAATACAGCATCGCCGGCTCCCGATGGCGCAACATCGACGGTACCGTCACCGCCCAACCAGAGCCACTGATCTTCACCGCCTGGAACGTAAAAACCGTACTCGTCTCCGAAGACTGCATCACCAACCCCAAAAGCACCGGCTGCCACGATTAACCCCGGACCAGGCCAGAGAGCCAGACGGGCCCAGGCTAGGACTCGTCCAAGGCGACCAGTCGCAGGGTTCCTGTGTCGTCGTAGCTCACGAGGTAGTCTGCGGTGAAGGGGACATCCTTGTCGAAGGTTGAGGTGACCCCATCGAACAGCGATTGCACCCTGACGGTGAGGTGGGCGGTAGCTTTCGCCGAATCTACCAGCCAGCTGCCCGCCTCAGGCCCGGGAACCAGCGAGACGGTTGGGTATGTGGTGATCGTCCACTCCGGGTCTGAAACCACTCGATCACTGATCTGTTGACCGAAAGGGCACCCCGTCGGCAGTAGCACCTGTTGGGTGGTGCACGCATCGAGCGCGCGGTCAACCTCGCGCTGTGCCCGGTCGACGAAATTCTCGTTCGCCTCCACCGTGAGTGACGCCAGCACGGATGCTCCGGGCCGCGCCGCGGTCACCCGCACCGCATCCGCGTGCAGGAAACGCGAATCGTGCCTCAGCGTCACCCCGGTCGGGGTGAACACCATAAAGGGCGTCGTTGTGTCTGGCGCTGTGGTGCTCAGATCGACACCGTTGGCGGTGAAGTCTTGGCCGTGCACGACCTTCAACTTCACCACGCTCAGAGGCGCGGTCGCGAAACGCCACGTGCTGAACAGCCCCAACACCGCCCCACCGCGGGTTACCTCAAAGCTCGACTGGCTCGGCTTACCGCCCGCGGTGTAGCTGAACACCACCCGCTGGGTGTTCTCGCTCACTCGCGACTCGCTGACGAAGGTGATGTCGCTGAGGGTGCCCATCGCCTCCCGGGTGAGCAGTGCTCGGGAGGCCGTACTCGGCTCGCCGGGCCCGGCCAGATCGAGGGCGGTGGGCGCATCCCGCCGCTGCAGCGCATCGAGGTAGCTGTGCACGAAACCACTCGCGCTATACAGTGTCGAATTGAGGATCGCCACGGTGATAAAGAACGAGCCAAGAACTATCGCCGCCATAACGGACCAGGTGATGATGACGCGACGCACGCTCCCATTCTAAATTGCACATCCTGCGCCCAGCGTCGCCGAACAGGCGGATGCCCCGGCTACAGTGAAGCGGTGACTGAGTTTGCCCTGGCCCCCGAGCAGCAGGCCGTTTTTGACGCCATCGAGACGAGCCAGCAGAATCTGTTCATCACCGGGCGTGCCGGGACGGGTAAATCCACCCTTCTGAATCATCTTTCGTGGAACACCGCCAAACAGATTGTCATCTGCGCGCCCACCGGGGTGGCCGCCCTCAACGTCGGCGGGCAGACCATCCACTCACTGTTTCGCCTGCCCATCGGGGTCATCGCCGACCACGACATAGTGCAGAGTGCTGAGCTGCGAAAACTGCTGTCCACCATCGACACGCTGGTGATCGACGAGGTGTCCATGGTCAACGCCGATCTGCTGGATGCGATTGACCGCTCCCTGAGGCAGGCCCGCGCCCGCCCCCGCGACGCGTTCGGCGGCGTTCAGGTGGTGCTGTTCGGCGACCCGTATCAGCTTGCCCCGGTTCCCGGCGAGGGGGAGGAGCGCGCCTACTTCGACGACCACTACCGCTCGCTGTGGTTTTTCGACGCGGCGGTGTGGAACGAGACCGAGCTCACCATTTACGAGCTGACCACCATCCACCGTCAGCACGAGGCCGAGTTCACCCAGATGCTCAACGCGGTGCGGCATGGTGCTGTGACCGCCGAGATTGCCGCCCGACTCAATGCGGTGGGCGCGCGGACTGCCCCCGTCGATGGGGCCATCACCCTGGCCACCACCAACGGCACCGTGACCCGGATCAACGCGACCGAGCTGGCGCGGCTTCCCGGTCGGGTGCTGACGGCTCGGGCTGAGATCAGCGGGGAGTTCACCGGGAGGGCCTACCCGGCCGATGAAGCCCTCGAACTCAAGGTGGGCGCGCGGGTCATGTTTTTGCGCAACGACACCGGCTATGAGCATGGTGGCCAGCGCTGGGTGAACGGCACCATCGGCACGGTGATCAAGATCGATGCCACGGTGTGGGTGGATGTCGACGGCGAGCGTCACGAGGTGCGCCCGGCAGTCTGGGAGAAGTTCAAGTACAGCTACTCCCCGCTGACCAAATCGCTGCGCAAAGACGTGGTGGCCGAGTTCACTCAGTTTCCGCTGCGCCTGGCTTGGGCGGTCACCATCCACAAATCGCAGGGAAAAACCTATAACCGGGCGATCATCGACCTCGGCCAGCACTCCTTCGCCCCCGGCCAAACCTATGTTGCCCTCAGCAGAATTAGCGTGCTTGCCGGGCTCTACCTCTCGCGCCCGCTGCGCCCCAGCGACATCATTGTCGACGAGAACGTGGTGCGGTTCATGGCGCGGGTGACCGCGATTCCCGCGATTCAGGCCTGAGGCGGTGCCCCGGGGCGTTGGGTGCTTGAGAGGTCGCGCCAATAGGCAAGGAATTATGCGCGCCTACCGGTGTGACCCTTTAGCCCCAACGTGGCACAAAATCTCATAACGCAGCAGTGCTAAGGTTTCCTAAGTAGTCTACTAACCTATTGTGTCTACTAACCTGTTATAAGCCAACCGAGCTTTTACGTGCTGAGAGCAGAAGGCTTCAGTACTGATCCTCCAATTTTTGTGGAGAGATTAGTTATGGCTCCCGTAGGTCACCATCGACATGGAGATAATCGTGAGAAATTTAATAGTTGCCACTATAGCTACCATTGCAGCGCTCGCTCCATCGTGCTCCCCTGCGATGGCCGATATGGTTATCAACAGCGCGCCGCCATTGATCGGTTCCGCGTCTCAGTCTGATGTCGACGAGATCGCCCACATTGTTGACAAAGCAAGTCCGAGCGAGCTCAAGTCCGCGAATCAGCGAGCAATAGCCCTTTCAAACGGGGCCTTCTCCAAGCTCGGCGGTGTTTCTGTCAAGGTTCCTAAAAATGCTCAGTTATTGGTGTCTGCCACCAAGAACACCAGCAAGGCATGGTAACCATTTCGGTTGGTACCGGTGCTGTTCATGCAGCGGAGGGAAATCTGGCCGCAGACGGCAGCGTTGTCTATAAGGATGCGTCCTCTGCTAACCAGACTGTTCAACCGACGACCGATGGCTTCCGCATTCATACCGTCCTTAAGGACGCAAGCGCAGAGACAGAGGTTGTTCATCCTGTTTCCTTACCAACGGGTGCCAAATTGGTTGCCGAGGCTGATATGCCGGAGGCGAGCAACTTGCCCGAAGGCACCACTCTTTCTGGGTCGGTTTATATTGTGGATATGGAGGGAGATATCATCGGCGGATTTGCTTCACCTTGGGCTAAAGACGCAAATGGTGCTCGGGTACTTACTCATTACGAGATCAGGGGAGCCAACTTGATTCAGGTTATCGAGCACCGCAGAATCGGCACTGTTTATCCGGTCGTGGCCGATCCCTACCTCGGTATTGATCTTATTGATCACGCCGTGTGGTCGTTGCACGATGAAGGTTGGACTTTTGAGGTAACGCCCACTTGGTGGGCACGCTCCAGTGCGGGCGGATACTTGCCTGGCGTTTACGGGTGGGATGAGCTTTACACGAAGTATCGTGACCGGGGGCTCAACACGAACCTCAACGGAATGAGGGATCAATACATTTGTCACCAGCAAGTCGTGGCTGTCCGCGCTCCGGACAAGCCGACCTGGAACCTCGATGAATGGCGTCCCGATGTGGGTTATTGGGAGACGATCAATACAAGTTGTAATCCTGGTGGAGAGCGTTGGTTTGACTGAGAGATCGCGCGATAAATCAGGATCTACTTTCGGACAGGTCATCGAAGCGCTCTAATTTTGCGGTGCCGGGCCGCAGCGAAAACGACCGAGGCGATGAAGACCAGCGCACTTACCCCTGTAAGGATCAAAGCCGTACCGCCCCAGTGAGCAATTTCGGGCTCAGGCGTCATGGCATCGGCTGCATCGAGTTTCACGCCTAAAATCCACCACACGAAGGCTGCGGCTATGGTCCCCACTATGACGGATGCCACCATGGCAACATAACTCAAAGTCGTATGAACCCCAGCTTTTGACAGGGCCAGAACAACTATGATGAACGTAATCAGCCCAAGGAAAACCACGATATTTCCCATGAAGAACCCTGCAAGAGCCCAAAGAGCCAGAGCAGCCCATCCAACTACTGCCCATACCGGTCCTACACCTCCGAGCAGAAGCGTGCCAAACCAACGTCCCCTGAGATGGGCTGCCATTCGAAGTGCTCCCGGACCGACGTCTGCTTCAGCGAGCGCGCTACTAGCTTTGGCTTCAGCCAGATCGCGTCTCCACTCCTCTGCATAGCGCGACTGATCTTCCACGGATATGCGCTTTATTGCCCGTTGAATTTGGTCTTCCGAATCGTTCATTATCTTCCCTCAATTTTTCTCCGAAATTATCGTCCCAGTCGTTTGGCTGCCCACTGATGCCCTTCAGGAAGTAGGGAATAAAGACGCCGCCGCGGCCCGGGACGCTTCGTATCGTCTTCCCAAAAAGACGTAATTAATCCTGCTCTTTCCAATCTCTCGAGAAGCGGGTACACGGTGCCGGTGGGCTTCCCTGATCTCGCAGAAATGAGTAAACCCCAGAGTGCACCATCCGCCTCAAGAAAGCAGTTGAGAACCGCCCGAAGTGCCGGCGTGAGGCGCAGGTAAGTTCCCATTCTTAAACTATATATATAGAAATAGAAAATCAAAATGAGGCATCCGGATGCAATAGAAACGAGTTCTTTGCTTGGGGTTGTTGTCGGGCAGATCCTGACCGAGGCCATCAGATGCAATGATGATGCGGATGCAGGCAACTGATGATCAAGATTGAGGCGGCATAGGAGGCTTTTAGAAGCAACGCATTCGAGCCCCAACGTGGCACAAAATCTATGGTCGGCGGTCATGTTTTCAGGGCATTATTGAGCGCATGCCGATCACGCCTGACACCAAAAACTGGACCTGGGTCATTGACAAACCCTGCCCCGAGTGCGGCTTCGACGCTGCCACCTTCGAGGCACAGGATGTCGCCGCCATGGTTCGAGCCAACGCCGCTGCCTGGCCCGCCATTCTGGCCCGACCCGATGTGCGTGACCGACCCAATGACTCCACCTGGTCTCCGCTGGAGTATGCGGCCCATGTGCGCGATGTGTTCCGCCTCTACGAGTTCCGGCTGGGCCTTATGCAGTCCGAGGACAACCCGCTATACCCCAACTGGAATCAGGATGACACGGCGATCGCTGAGCGCTACCACGAGCAGGACCCCGCCGTGGTGGCCGACGAGCTACTGGCTGCCGCGGCATCCCTCGCCGATGCATTCGAGCGGGTGGACGACTGGTCGCGGCCCGGTCGGCGCAGCGACGGGGTGCAGTTCACGATTGAGACTTTCGCCACATACCTGATTCACGACCCCGTGCACCATCTGTGGGATGTGACGCACTCGCGCTGAGTGGTGGGTGCTGGAAGTGGAGCGGATGACGGTGTCTGGTTTCAGGACCTTGTGAACGGGTGTCTCGGGACATTGTGAACGATCTTCCTGTGGGTGAGGTGGTGTCTCGGGACATTGTGAACGGATTCCGGCCAGTGTCGGAGTGTGTCCAAACCTGAGGTT
>JBOFDJ010000112.1:0-11363 GCA_051646885.1 Rhodoglobus sp. | reverse complement strand
CGTCTTCGAGCGGAACGCGCTGCCCTGCTGGGCTTCGATTCACACGCCGCCTGGGTCATTGCGGGTGAGACCGCGAAGACTCCTGCGACCGTCACAGAAATGCTGACGCGCTTAGCCACATCCGCAGCTCGTAACGCTCACCGCGAGCAAGCGGAACTGGAAACTCACGCTGGGCACCTGATTGCAGCCCATGACTGGGCTTTTTACAGTGAAAAAGTTCGCAAAGCTACTTACGATGTCGACACCGCACAGCTGCGACCATACTTCGAGGCGGAAAGGGTGCTGCAGCAGGGTGTATTCTTCGCGGCAACAAAACTGTATGGGGTGAGCTTCACCGAGCGCTACGACCTCCCCGGCTATCACCCCGACGTTCGCGTCTTCGAGGTGACCGACGACGATGGCAGCGCTGTTGGGCTCTACACACTCGATCTCTATACACGTGACTCCAAACGCGGTGGGGCCTGGATGAACTCGCTCATCTCGCAGTCAAGCCTGCTGGGTCATTCGGTCATTGTCACTAATAATCTCAACGTACCCAAACCTGCTCCGGGTGAAAAAACGCTGCTGAGCTTTGATGAGGTTACGACGTTATTCCACGAATTCGGTCATGCCTTGCATGGCCTGTTCGCTCGAGTGACGTATCCAAAATTCGCTGGGACTAGCACCTTTCGTGACTTTGTGGAGTTTCCGAGTCAGGTCAATGAGATGTGGATGCTCTGGCCCGAGATCCTCGAAAATTACGCAATCCATTATCAGACTGGTGAACCCCTGCCGCGTGAGCATGTGGACAAAATCCGGGCCTCGTCTTCCTATAATCAGGGCTTCGCGACCTCGGAATATCTCGCCGCGGCGATCCTCGACCAGGCTTGGCATTCGATCCCAGCAGGCTCCGAGGTCACCGACGTTGTCGTATTCGAAAACTCTGCGCTAAGCCATGCCGGTCTCCATAACCCCGCAATTCCGCCGCGGTATTCGAGCACCTACTTTCAACACATTTTCGCCACTAGCGCCTACGACGCCGGCTACTACTCCTATATCTGGAGCGAGGTGCTCGATGCCGACACCGTGGAGTGGTTCACGGAGAACGGAGGCATGACCCGAGCCAATGGCGACCACTTTCGCAAATATGTACTCGGGGTAGGCGGGTCACAAGATCCTGGTGAGGCCTTTCGCCGCTTCCGAAGCCGGGATGCCGATATCCAGCCTCTCCTTCAACGCCGTGGGCTGGCTTAGCTATATTTTCTAGCGACGCACGCGTGGTCGCTGCAACACCGCACGGAAGTGCATCAGAGGCTTGCCCGTCGACTCCAACCGAGCCACGCCATCACGAGAGCCCCCACGAGCAGACCCCAGAATGCGGAACCTATTCCGGCGACCACAACTCCTGATACCACAACCAGAAAGGTCACGATGGCGCAAAGACGGTGCCGAGGATCATCAAGCGCGTTCACCATGCTGGAGACGAGCGCACCCATGACGGCAAGACCAGCAACGGAGGTGATCAGAATACTGGGAGCCGCCGCGACTAAGGCCCCGGCTAGACCGGCCACCAGACCGAGGGGAATATAAAAAATGCCGTTGCTTAGGGTCGCAACCCAGCGCTTGTCCCGGTCAGGATGCGACCCCGGACCAGCCATGATCGCTGCGGTGATCGCTCCTAAGTTGATGGCATGTCCACCAAACAGATTCGCGGCCCCCGATCCGATCCCCGATGCCACCAATGCAAACCTGGGCGGAGTGCTGTAGCCGTTGGTCGACATCACGGCAAAGCCGGGCACATTCTGGCCTGCCATTGTGACGATAAAAAGTGGGATCCCGACACTGAACACGGTAGACAGATCGAACGTGGGCGAGACAAACGTCACATGCACAGTGGCGCTCTCTGCAGCCCAGTCGGTACCTGCTTCCATAATGATCGTGAGAACCGCCACCGCCATCGCCGCCGGCACTGCCCACCGGGGGGCAAGTCGATACAGCAGCAGCCAGACGATCAGGATCGGTGCTGCCAGCAGTGGCAGTGTCGCCACCGCCGTAATGGGTGCCAGACAGATGGGAAACAGCACTCCGGCGAGCATCGCACTTGCTAGCGGTTTCGGGATACTCGTGATGGAGCGGCCCAGCGCAGGCCACAGCCCGCACAACAGCAACAGCAGTGCACACACGAAGAAGGCACCCACCGCATCCGAAAACCTGACGCCACTATCAGCCGCCGCCAACAGCACGGCAGCACCCGGAGTCGACCAAGCGAAAGCCAGCGGGATGCGCAGCCAGACCGCAGCAACGATATTGGTGATCGCGACCATAAGACACACCGCACACAATCCAGACGATGCCTGACTAGGCGAAGCACCCACCGCGGCGAGTCCAGCAATCACGAGGGTGAACGATGATGCGAAGCCAGATATTGCGGCTACAAAGCCGGCGAGGACAGGCTGAAACACCCCCACCGCTGGCCTTGATAACCTAGTCAGGCTGATCTTTCAGCACGGCGGGCTTTACGCGGAACGATGGTCGGAGCGGCATTCTCCAGAACTGCGGCCTGAGTAATAATCACTCGAGCGACATCGTTGTTTGAAGGAACGTCAAACATGATGGGGCCGAGGACTTCCTCCATGATGGCACGAAGGCCACGCGCTCCCGTCTGACGCACAACAGCCAGATCAGCTATGGCCTCTAAGGCGTCAGGTTCGAAAACGAGTTCAACCCCGTCAATCTCGAACATGCGCTGGTATTGCCGGATCAGCGCATTTTTGGGTCTAGTCAAGATGTCGATGAGCGCAACCCGGTCGAGCTGGGTGACCGTCGTCACCACGGGTAGTCGACCGATGAACTCAGGAATAAGACCAAATTTATGCAGATCCTCGGGAAGTACCTCGCCAAAGAGGTTCACATCGTCACCCTTGCTGTGCAGTGGTGCCCCAAAGCCGATGCCCTTTTTGCCCGCACGCTGCGAAATGATGTCTTCAAGCCCGGCGAAAGCACCAGCGACAATGAACAGCACATTGGTGGTGTCGACTTGGATGAACTCTTGATGTGGATGCTTACGCCCACCCTGCGGAGGAACCGAAGCAACGGTTCCTTCCAAAATTTTGAGAAGCGCTTGCTGTACACCTTCACCGGAAACATCACGAGTAATGGAGGGATTCTCTGCTTTTCGTGCGATCTTATCGATCTCATCAATGTAGATGATCCCCGTTTCGGCACGTTTGACGTCGTAGTCAGCGGCCTGGATAAGTTTGAGCAGGATGTTTTCGACATCTTCACCCACGTAGCCCGCTTCCGTCAGCGCGGTAGCATCGGCAACGGCAAACGGCACGTTGAGTTTTTTCGCCAGCGTTTGCGCCAGATAGGTCTTTCCGCAGCCGGTGGGACCGATGAGGAGAATATTCGATTTGGCGATCTCGACATCATCAATGGTGTCAGCCGAAGCGATAGTGCTCGCCGCCCGAATACGTTTGTAGTGATTGTAGACAGCGACCGAAAGCGCACGCTTTGCCGGTTCTTGGCCGATCACATACTCTTCGAGGAAAGAATATATTTCACGCGGTTTTGGGAGATCAAAATCGCCCGAGGCTTCTTCACCAGCCTCGGTCAGCCGCTCCTCAATAATCTCGTTGCATAACTCGACGCACTCATCGCAAATATAAACCCCGGGACCAGCAATGAGTTGCTGCACCTGCTTTTGGCTTTTACCGCAGAAGGAACACTTGAGAAGGTCGGCACTTTCCCCGATACGGGCCATGCGAACGTTCCTCTCCCTCGATGACGCCCATGAATGGACCTGTCATCGAGCCTAACTTGTTCCAGCGACACTGCTCAGCACTGGGTGCGAACTCTTTCGGCGCGCCGCCGACCTCACACGACTCACGGAACGTGTGGCACGATTGTCTACAGAAGGTAGAAATCATAGGAGCAGTGATGGATTCGAGGTGGGCGCGTTTCGTCCGTGGCTGGATAGCCGCGGAGTTCGCCACTTTCGTCGCAGCAGTCTCACACGGCCTGGCGGGAGGGAGCGCGCCCAGCCTGTTTGCTCTGATGGCAACTCTTCTGTTGTCGGCCACCATCTGCACAGTACTCGCTGGCCGCCGCCTTTCTCTGCGACGATTGACGGCATCCGTAGCCCTGAGTCAGAGTCTATTCCACGCGGTTTTTAGCGGGCTGGGCACACCGCACATCACCTCACATCAGCACGATAGGTCCCTCGCTCTGGCAACCGAGATCAGTATGGCGCACGCTCATACTGGGCAAATGTGGTTGGCGCACTGCGCGGCCGGCATCATCACCGTGGTCGTTTTTCGGTACGCAGAGACCACGTTCTGGGGCCTCGCGGGCACTGCCCGAATTTTTATGGCTCGACTGCTCGCGACCCGCATTGCCGTTCCCTTTATTGTGGCGCGCGCGCATAGTGTCAGCACGGGTCGCTTCACCCCACAGAAACTCACAGATTTATTGTCAACGATGAGACACCGTGGACCCCCGAAGGCGCTCGGGGTCGCTTAGGCCCACCGCTTCGCATCCATCTGTCGCTCAGTCGACACACTCATCAGAAAGAACATCACCCATGAATCGTTATGTCTCAACGGCTGCTGCCCTCGCGACAGCAGTCACGCTCAGCCTTCTGGCACCACTTGCCGCCAGTGCTCATATCACCATCGATCCAGGACAGGCCGTTGCTGGCTCCTACACCGTCCTCACGGTGCGGGTTCCCAATGAATCCGAAACAGCAGGAACCAACCGGGTCGAACTCTCGCTACCCACAAAAACCCCGTTCGCCTATGTCGGCTACGTTCCGGTTACCGGCTGGAGCGTGGAGCTGGTGCGCGAAAAACTACCAAAGCCGGTCACCGTCGGTGACAGCGAGATTACCGAAGCCGTGACCTCGGTAATCTGGACTGCGCAAGCTGGCTCAGAAGTAACTGCGGGTCAGCTGCAACTCTTCTCGCTCTCAGTCGGCCCCGTACCAGACACCGGGTCGATTACCCTGCCTGCCGATCAAAGTTACACCGATGGGACCGTCGTCAGCTGGAGTGAAAACGGGGAGGACAGTAAGCACCCAGCACCAGTGCTCTATGTCAATGACAGCCCTGAAACCGGTTCTCATCACGGTGGAGCTGAATCGGACGAGAAAGGGCACCATAAGGCCACGGTCAGCTCCGATGGACAACACTCCGAATCGGGTGCAACAGATGTGCTGGCACGAGTTCTCGGGATCGGTGGCCTAATTCTGGGTGTGGCAGGAGTCGTGTTTGGGTTCACTGCTCGCAGACCAGCAAAAAAGTAGTCGGAGGTGTTCCCTCGGCTACGTCGAAAACGCGAGGTCGTTGCCGCACTGCTGCTCGTCGTTCTTGGACTCGGGCTGCTTACTTCTGCACCTGCTCAGGCCCATAGCTACCTGATCGCCTCAACGCCGGAAGCGGGAAGCACGCTGAGTTCTGTGCCGGAGTCGTTCTCGGTCACCGCCAATGAGCCGCTACTCGATCTCGCGGGCGCAAGCTCCGGCTTCGCTATCGAGATCGTCGACAAATCTGGTCTCTACTACGGCGATGGCTGCGTCTCGATCACCGAGGCAACGCTAGAAACCGCGGCATCCCTCGGTGCCCCGGGTGAGTATCGGATGCTCTGGCAACTCGTTTCAGCCGATGGGCACACCGTATCAGGAGAGATCGATTTCGTCTGGGCACCGACCACTGCCCAGAACGTCGAAACGGCAGGGGCGGTAACACCTCCATCCTGCACGGGGCAGGGCGGAACAAGCGCCCCGCCATCGATGTTGCCCACTTCTGAGCCCCGCTATAGTGCTGAATTTCAGGACACGCTATGGATCGGCGCGGCGATTATCGCCGTGCTGATTACTGGCGTAGCGGCTCTGTATCTAACGAGGCGGTATCGGAGAAATCCTTCAGACTGAGACGGCTCTGCGTCTTCTTTGTCACAAAAACCCTGAAGGGCCGTGCTCCAGATGCACGGCCCTTCAGCGCTCGATCCCAGCGACGCGTGAGTGTCAGGCCGATCTCAACCGGCAGTCAAGACAGCCAGGTTCTTACGGCTCGTAAGAACCTGATCGATCAAACCGTACTCAACTGCCTCGGTGGCGCTGAGGATCTTGTCACGATCAATGTCTTTATTGATCTGCTCGGCAGTACGGTTCGAATGAAACGCCAAGGTGTCCTCAAGCCAGCCACGCATTCGCAGAATTTCCCGAGCTTGAATTTCGATATCAGAGGCCTGGCTCGCCCCTTCAGAACCGCCACTGGGCTGATGAATCAGGATGCGGGCGTTCGGCAACGCGAGTCGCTTACCCTTTGTGCCGCCCGCTGTGATGACCGCAGCAGCAGAGGCCGCCTGACCGAGGACCACTGTCTGAATATCGGGACGGATGTACTGCATGGTGTCATAGATTGCCGTCATGGCCGTAAATGAGCCACCGGGTGAATTGATGTACATCACGATATCGCGATCAGGATCCTGGCTTTCAAGGACAAGCAACTGAGCCATCACATCATCCGCCGATGCATCGTCGATCTGCACCCCTAAGAAGATAATGCGATCCTCGAAAAGCTTGGCGTAGGGATCCTGACGCTTATAGCCGTAGGCGGTGCGTTCCTCAAAGGTGGGCAGGATGTAGCGCGACTCGGGAGGATTTCCCGCGACACCGTTGGCAAGAGAGAAGTTGTTCATGATTTATTCCTTTTCGCCTGTCGCGGCTTCGTGTGAGACAGCCTCGTTTGTTCCGCCACCACCGACCACATCCGAGGCATACTCGCGAAGGTGATCGACAAAGCCGTACTCGAGTGCCTGCTGAGCGGTGAACCAATTGTCGCGGTCATTATCGATCAAGATTTGCTCAACCGACTTACCGGTCTGCTCGGCGGTGAGCTCAGCCATCCTCTTCTTCATATCGAGAATGACACCCGCCTGCGTCTGAATATCAGCCGAGGTTCCGCCAAAGCCACCGGAGGGCTGATGCAGTAACACCCGCGCATTAGGGGTGATGTAACGCTTGCCCTTGGTGCCGGAAGAGAGCAAAAACTGCCCCATCGAGGCCGCGAGACCGATGCCCACGGTCACAATGTCATTCGGGACAAACTTCATGGTGTCGTAGATCGCCATTCCCGCGGTGATCGAACCACCTGGAGAGTTGACGTAGAGAAAAATATCCCGCTTGGAGTCTTCCGCCGCGAGTAACAGAATCTTCGCGCAGATCTCGTTGGCGTTCTCATCACGCACCTCTGAGCCAAGCCAGATGATGCGATCCTTAAGAAGTTGGTCGAAAATACTTGAGACCAATGCCGGTTGGGCCATTATGTGCGCTCCGTTTCAGTTATCGCCTTCGTCGAATCTACTGGAGCGAGTCGAGCGAGATGCCGGTGTTCGCCGTCGGCAGAGCGCGGTGCGTCGCGCTATCTCGCCTTTTCTCTTCTGGTCGCGAATGCGCGAAAGCCTATGAGAAGAATCACCCACGTCACTCCTGGCCTGTGGAAAGACCTCAGCGCCTGCAATAACCTACATCAAGGACACGCCACGATCATGGAAAGGACACAACGTGACTATCGACTATCACGGTCGCACTGCACTCATCACGGGAGCCAGCTCCGGACTGGGCGAAGAGTTCGCCCGTCAACTCGCGGCTCGCGGCTCTCACCTCGTTCTTGTTGCTCGTCGTCTTGATCGGCTAGATTCCCTCGCCGACGAGCTTCGCGCAAGCCACGGCATTACGGTGAACACCATCAGCTGTGACCTGGCCGCGCCAGGGGCGGCGCAGTCCCTTGCCACCGAGCTGGCATCGCGGAGTCTGGAGGTGCACTCTCTGATCAATAACGCGGGGTTTGGCACTCGTAACCGGTTCGAGAATGAGGATTCCGCGCGCATCGCCCAGGAGGTTGACCTGAACGTTGGAGCGCTCGTCGACATAACTCACGCTTTTTACCCCGAGCTGTTAGCCCATGGGGAAGGAGTGCTCATCAATGTCGCGAGCACTGGGGCCTACCAGCCTGT
Source organism: Rhodoglobus sp. (assembly GCA_051646885.1). Taxonomy (GTDB): domain Bacteria; phylum Actinomycetota; class Actinomycetes; order Actinomycetales; family Microbacteriaceae; genus Rhodoglobus. Next base: position 3,368 of record JBOFDJ010000112.1, on the reverse strand, counting down.
CCCACTCATGGCGGTGTACGGCGCGACGAAGGCATTCGTTCTCAGCTTTACCGAGGCATTATGGTTCGAAGCCAAGGGATCAGGCCTGAAGGTTCTTGCTCTCTCCCCGGGTGCCACGAAGACCGAATTCTTCGATATTGCTGGCGAGGATGCCAAGGTGGGCAACTTCCAGACTTCGACTCAAGTTGTGCGATTAGCCCTGAAAACTCTCGACCGAGGCAACCCGCCGCCGAGCATAATCTCCGGTGTGAGCAATCGCCTGACTGCCTGGACCACAAAGCTGCTGCCCCGACGAATCCTTGTCAGCCTTACAGGAGCAATCACTGGTCGCAGCTGACCGCTCATTTCCTTGCCTGCATTCGGGTATCGCCGCCGACTCTTGTGCCGAGCCCCCCACTTCTACTGCCTTAAGCCCACCCAGCAGAAGTGGAGAGCTCACGGGATTCGAATAACTCTGTGAACGACGGCGCTCCGACGAGCGTGGAACCACTGAGAATTGTGGGAGTCCACGACAACTGTGGTGCTTGCAGAAGGACTGTGGTGCTTGCAGAAGGCTAGGATCGGCTGCGCGTTGATCGTGCTGGTCAGCTGAGCTCTGCAGGAATGGTCTCTTCAGAGTCATTGTCGCCACCTAGCGCTGAGGCGGTGAACGCTGATACGTCGACCACTGCACCCTTAGAATCGACGACCTTCGCCTTGCCCAGCACAACGGCGAGGGCTTTCGCGCGAGCGACCTCGGCGATCATGCTCGGGATTTGGCCGTTTTTATCCAAAACCTGGATGAACTCACCCGGCTCCATGCCGTATTGAGAGGCTCCCTGAACGAGGTAATTAGTGAGCTCGTTTTGACCGACCTTAACGCCCTCGGCCTCAACAATAGCGTCGAGGAGAATCTGTGTGCGGAAGGTCTTCTCGCTAGACGCGATCACTTCGGCTCGATGCTCGTCGTCATCAACACGGCTTTCTTCCTCAAGATGACGGTTCACTTCATCGTCAAGCATTGCGGGTGGAACAGGAATCTCGACCGATTTGAGCAGCTCATCGACGATCTGGTCACGAGCTTGCACTCCCTGACCGAAGACCTTCGACTTGGCGACCTGCTCTTTAAGGTCGGCTTTGAGCTCTTTTATGGTGTCGAACTGGCTGGCAATTTGGGCAAAGTCATCGTCGGCTTCAGGAAGCTCACGCTCCTTGACCGCTAACAGCGTGACAGTAATCAGGGCGGTTTCACCCTCGTGGTCACCTCCCAGCAGTGTCGATTCAAAGGTAGTAACCTCACCAGCGCTCAGACTGTCCAGAGCCTCGTCAATGCCCTCAATGAGCTCGCCGGAACCGATCTCGTAGGAAATGCTGGTAGCGGAGTCGACTTCGTTGTCACCGATCTTGGCCACGAGGTCAAGCTGTGCAAAGTCGCCGCTGGCGGCAGGGCGGTCGACAGTGATGAGTGTTCCGAAACGGCTGCGCAGGGCATCCAGCTCATCTTTGATGTCGTCGGCAGAAACTTTTGCCTCGTCGACGGTGAGTGTCAGACCATCAAGCGGCGGTAGGTCGAACTCGGGGCGCACATCAACCTCGACCACAAGCTCAAGCTCACCGCTAAAGTCTGCAACTACCGGCCACGTCGTGATGTCCGCGTGAGGGCGGCCCAGCACACGAATTTTTTCTTCAGTAACCGCCTGACGATAAAACCCATCAAGACCTTCACTCACCGCATGGTTGAGAATTTCTTCACGCCCGACACGCTGATCAAGCAACTGTCGCGGAATCTTGCCTTTACGGAAACCGGGGACACTGACCTGGGAACCAATCTGCTCATAGGCATGCTGGATGCTCGGCTCCAGTTCCTCTGGGCTCACTGAGATGTTCAGCTTGACGCGGGTGGCAGTCAGCTTCTCAACCGTGGTCTTCACGTTGTGGTTCTCCTGTTTGTCTCGATGGTCACAGTGTTGTCGGCACAGTGTTGTCGGGGCGACAGGATTCGAACCTGCGGCCTCTCGGTCCCAAACCGAGCGCTCTACCAAGCTGAGCTACGCCCCGGGCGTTGTACATCGCGGCCCCGGCAGGAACCGGTACAGGTTCCTATCGAAATCGGACTTCGACAGTCTAGCTGAGCCCGAGGAGGCTTCGTGCTCGCCGGAGCTTGACAAGACGTTTAATAAGCGCGCATATTATATTCATGACCGAACTCGGAACAGCGCGCGCAACATCCACCGCCTCCCCCACAGCATTCTTTGCCCGCTGGACCGACCACGACACCTGGCCGCAGTGGAGCCCCAGTGTCGACTGGGTCACGATCACCGGGCCGGTCGTTCAGCGCGCTCAGGGGGTCCTGAAGCCGCGCGGTGGCCCGGCGACGAAGTTCATCATCAGCGCTCTGATCACCGACCGCGAATACACCGACACTAGCCGCCTGCCCGGCGCAACACTGGTCTTCCAGCATCTGGTTCATGAGGTCGATGGAGGCAGCGAACTTGAGGTGCGCGTCACCATGTCCGGCCCGATGTCATGGCTGTGGGCGCGGATCCTTGGTAGAGGCTTCACAAAATCTGCTCCAGAAGACCTGGGGCGGCTGATCGCGCTTGTGGAATCACAGAGATAACGATGGCGACGCTCACGACACGCTTTGCCCACACCGAGGACAGCACGGGCCTGCTGCTGTGGCAGGTCACCAACGCCTGGCAGGCCACCACGCGGGCGAGCCTGAAACCCTTCGGCCTGACCCATGTGCAGTTTGTGCTTCTCGCATCGATCACCTGGATCGAGTCATCACAGGTTGTGACCCAGCACCAACTGGCCAGGCAGGCAGGGACAGATCCCATGATGACCTCGCAAGTACTGCGGGCCTTGGAAGGCAAAAAATTGATAGAGCGGCAGGCGCATCCCACGGATCGGCGGGCTCTGAGCATGAGGGTCACCGCTGCGGGGCGCACGCTGGCGAACCGTGCCGTTGTTGCCGTAGAAGCAAGCGACGACGCGTACTTCGCCTCGCTGGGTTCGCAGTGCGCCGCGTTCACCGACATGCTGCGCAAGCTTTCCCGACCGCAAGCGACACAATCGAATGAGCAACAGCAGACCCTCTGACGGCGTGGTGCGATTTTAGGGCGGCGCGTCGGGTACAGTACTTATCGGTAGAGGGATGATTGTTGTCCGGCTTCCGGGGATGTAGCTCAATGGTAGAGCTTCAGTCTTCCAAACTGACTACGCGGGTTCGATTCCCGTCATCCCCTCTTTTGTGATGTCTCAGGACGTTGTGAATGGTTGAACCCTCGGTTTCTGGGGTTTGGCTGTTTTCAGTTTTGGTTGGTAGGTCTGGTTCGGGTTGATTGTGTAGTGGCCGAGGACGGTGCCATCGAGGCTGATGATGGTCG
>JBOFDJ010000111.1:0-8662 GCA_051646885.1 Rhodoglobus sp. | reverse complement strand
CTCGCGAGTGAAGAGAATAGTGGCCAGCTTCGCATTGGCGTAAGCCTTGGCCGGCGAGTACTTGTTCTGGTTCTGCAGATCGTTGGTGTCGATCCTGCCGAATGCATTGCCAGCACTGGCAGTGGCAATAACGGTGGCGTGACTCTCCACGAGTCGTGGCAGGAGCAAACTGGTCAACAAAAACGGTGCCAAGTGGTTTACCTGAAGGGTTTTCTCGAAGCCATCCACTGTCAGCTCACGCGCAGCCATGATGCCGCCAGCATTATTGGCGAGCACATCGATGCGGGGGTAAGCGGCCAGTAATTTTTGAGCGAGCTCGCGCACCTCGTCAAGCCTGGTGTAGTCGGCAAGAAAGAATTCGGCACCCAGCTCGTGCGCGATAGCTTCGGTTTTCTCCCGCGAACGACCCACCAGAACAACGGTGTCGCCTGTTGCCGATATGGCACGCGCGGCAGCGGCACCAATGCCGTCACTGGCTCCGGTGATAATGATAGTTCTGGTGGTCACGCACATGCTCCCGTCGTGGGGTGTCGGATCGCCCCCCTTCAGCCTAAAGCAGCAACACCCTGCAAGAATCGGACAATGGTACCCACTCCACCCGATCAGCCACTGATCGTCTCGTCCCCTTCCACCCCCGCCGACACAGACATAGACACATTCTGGCTGGCGCGTTCCATTACGCTCGCCAGCGCCAACGTGGCCTCCGGTGGTGGCCCCTTCGGTGCCGTTATTGTGCGTGAGCAGCAGCTCGTCGCCGAGGGTCAGAACAGGGTAACCGCTACCCTCGACCCCACCGCGCATGCCGAGGTGGTAGCCATCAGAGCCGCCTGTCTCACTGTGGGCAATTTTTCGCTGACAGGCGCCACGCTCTACTCCTCCTGCGAACCCTGCCCGCTGTGTTTATCTGCCGCACTGTGGGCACGACTGGATCGTGTTGTTTTCGCGGCGGATCGCGACGACGCGGCCCGGGGTGGCTTCGACGACCGAGAATTTTACGAGCTCTTTAGCCGTGATCGTTCTACCTGGGATCTTAAGATCGACCACCGGCGACCCACCAACGCCAGCGCACCTTTCGATGCCTGGCAACAGCACGAGAACCGCATCGATTACTAGCTGACAACAACTATCGAGTGAACAGCAGCTACAGTCAAAGAATGCCCGACGCCAGAGACCTGCGTGATGGCACGCTCCACGATGGCACCCTCGCTATCTGGAAGGATGACCGCGGCTTCGGTTTCATTCAACCGGCTGAGGGCGGCAGCAGAATCTTTGTCAATATTCGGGATTTTCTGCCCGGCGCGCCCCGCCCCACCGTGGGTGATGTGCTGCGATTCCAGGTCGCCCATGATCCCGACGGTCGCGCACGCGCGGTGGCCGTCGTGTCGACCAGGGCGGCTCGCGAAACACCAGAACTTCCCCGTGCAACGACACGGCCCCGGTTCAGGTTTCGGGGCCGCGAGCTTCTCGGATGGATCATTGTTGTCGTCTTTATTGCGCTGCTCTGCGCCCTGACGATGTTCTTTCATCTGCCGCTCTGGGTTGACGCACTCTATCTGCTGGCGAGTATTGCTTGCTTCGTGGCTTATGCCTCCGATAAATCTGCTGCGATGTCGGGCCAGTGGCGCATTTCCGAGACCCGACTGCTGAGCCTCGGCCTGATCGGTGGGTGGCCGGGGGCCATCATCGCCCAACGAATACTCAGGCACAAAACACGCAAACTGTCTTTTATCTCAATTTTCTGGGTCACTGTGGCAGTCAATGTGATCGCCTTGGTTGTGTTCGGATGGCCACCACTGCTGCACCTGCTGGTCATGTTTGCCACCTCACTATGATCACCACTGCGAATCCCTCGGTGACCGGAATCATTCTCGCTGCGGGGGCCGGAACACGCGCTGGTGGCCCCAAAGCGCTGGCGCGAACACTCTCCGGGGTCCCCTGGCTGGCCATCGCCTCGACCGTGCTGTTCGAAGCGGGTTGTTCCCGGGTGCTTGCCGTTCTCGGCGCTCAGGAGCAGCGTGCTCGGGCGTTGCTGCCGGCTCAGGTCGAGGTGGTGGTCGCGCAGCACTGGCAGCGCGGGGTATCCGAGTCGCTGCGTACTGGCCTTGCCGCGGCATCCGGCGAGCCGGTGTTGGTGACTCTGGTCGACCTGCCCGAGCTGCCCGTGTCGGTCGCTCGGCGAGTCCTGGCCGGCACCGGTGAGCTACGTCAGGCGATGTTTGATGGCAGACCGGGGCATCCTGTTTACCTGAGTGCCAGACACGGGATGCTCGCCCAGACCAGTCTCGTCGGCGATAGCGGAGCCCGGCACTACCTCACAGCCCACAACGTCACAGAAATAGACTGCGCTGATCTCTGGGACGGGCTCGACCGCGACACAGCTCAGGCAGGTCAGTAGCGCTCGGGGGTTCGCAGGAGGCGTTCTATGGAGCAGAACGGAACATCCTACGGATTCGGGGTACATTTTAGTGACAGGACAATCCAGAGGAGAGCCAGCTCATGTCACCACAGACCACCTCGGAACGCGGCACTCAGGTCGAGACTAAGGGGCTCAAAAAGGGAGCTCTGGGGCTGGTCTCCAGCGTGGCTATGGGCATGGCATGCGCCGGTCCTGCTTATAGCCTCGCGGCGAGCCTCGGCCTGATTGTGGCCAGCGGCGGCGTTCTTCTTGCGGGAGTGAAAACACCGGGTGTTATGGTGCTGGCTTTTGTCCCCATGTATTTTATTGCCGTCGCCTATCAGGAGCTCAATAAGGCCGAACCCGATTGCGGGACAACCTTTACCTGGGCGAGCCGCGCATTCGGACCGGTGAGCGGCTGGCTAGGGGGCTGGGCCATCATCGTTGCCAACATCATCCTCATGTCCAGTCTCGCCCATATCGCGGGAGCGTATTCCTTCACGCTGTTGAGCTATCTGGGCATCCCCGGTATCGCTGAACTCGCCGACAGTGTGCTGTGGTCGACAGTCGCCGGTCTGATCTGGATTGTGATCATGACCTGGGTCTCCTACCGAGGTATCGATGTCTCAGTTCGGCTCCAGTGCCTGCTCCTGAGTATCGAGCTGGTGGTGCTGCTGGCCTTTGCTATCTACGCCCTGGTCCGAGTGTATGGTGGCACCGCCGAGAGCTACTCGCTAGTTCCGAGCCTCGAGTGGTTCAACCCCTTTACCCTTGATTTCGGCAGCGTCATCGCCCCGGCGATTCTGACCACCATTTTTCTTTATTGGGGTTGGGATACCGCGGTCACCCTCAACGAAGAATCCGATAACCAGGTGACAACGCCGGGGCGCGCCGCCGTCATCAGCACGATGCTTCTTGTGCTGACCTATGCCCTGATTGCGGTGGCGGCGATTGCCTTCGCCGGGGTGGGAACAGCGGGGATCGGCCTCGGAGCCGAGAACAACGCCACCGATATTTTTGCCGCAATCGGCCCAGAGCTATTCGATAACAGCGTACCGGGCACAATCATGCTGGTGTTGCTGACTGCCGCGGTTCTGATCTCAACCTCTGCCTCAACTCAGGCATCTATTCTGCCGGCGGCCCGCACCGCGCTATCGATGGCCGTGCATAAGGCGGTGCCGGCACAGTTCGCACGCATCCATGCACTCTTCAAAACCCCCACCTGGTCAACCGTGGGCATGGGCATCATCTCAGCGGCCTTCTACCTGCTGTTCACCCTGATCAGCCCGCGACTGCTGAGCGCTTTGATCGGCTCTATCGGTTTGATAGTCGCGTTCTATTACGCCCTGACCGGCTTTGCCTGCGTTTGGTACTACCGCGCAACACTGACCAGTTCTGTGCGCAACTTCGTCGCACGCGGACTGTTGCCGCTGCTCGGCGGGGCGACACTATCGGCGGTGTTCGGCTACGGACTGTTTCAGTTCGCAGCCCCCGACTGGCTTGTTGACGATCAGGGGAACAACATCACTATTTTTGGGATCGGCGCCCAGGCTGTTGTGGGGCTCGGCCCCCTCATAGTGGGCCTTAGCATGATGGGCTTATGGGCACTGCGAAAGTCTGACTTCTTTCGCGGGCTGACCTTGGCTACACGTTCTTTCGCCGCTACTATGCCCCCACGAGGGCAGTGAGCGCGGCCCGCCAAGCCAGCGTGGCACAGCCAGCACGCAAGGGAAAGCGCCCGATCCCAGCAAAGGCCTCAAGATCATGCCCCTGCACGGCAATCGCCTCGGGGGCGACCGAGGCCAGATAGGCATCGACAACGGCAGAAAACTCCTCCTCGGTGAGTCTTCCTAGTGCGGATGCCGCCGCCATCGACACCGCGCACCCATTGCCCTCCCAGCTGAAGCCGCCCAGGCCGATGCGCACAGTCACCGTATCACCACAGGCCGGGTTGATCGCCGAGCCCTCCCCGGTGTACTGCGCGGCAAGCCCGTAACCGTGCCGCGCACGATACAGATCCTCAATCAGAGCCTGCCGCAGTGAGTCGTCCATCAGCGTCCATCGTAGTGACCGCGTTACTGCCAGCGCGGGGCAAATCAGTCGTCACCCCAGCTCGTAACCAGACGCGAAATATAAGCGCTGGCCGGTGCATGCACAATCTCGCGCAGGGTGCCACGCTGGGTCGCGCGACCGCCCTCGATCACGATCACTTCATCCGCAAGTGCCGCAACATCGTCGAGGCTGTGGGTGACCACTATCGTCAGACCACCCCAGTCGCGCAGGTGCCGCGCGAGCTGTTCCCGCACCTCGGGACGCACCTGGGCGTCGAGGGCAGCAAGGGGTTCATCGAGCAACAACAGCTCGGGCTCGGCGGCGAGGGCCCGCGCGAGGGCGACGCGCTGCGCCTGTCCGCCCGAGAGCTCGGCGGGGCGGCGAGGCGCTAAATCAGCAACACCGAGGCGCGCGAGCCACTGGGCGGCGGCCGCGCAGGCGGCGGCACGCGGCATCCTCTGTGCTCGCGGACCAAAGGCAACATTCTCTAGCACGGTGAGGTGGGCAAAGAGCAGGTAGTCCTGAAAAACGTATCCGACGCGGCGATCCTGAGCGTCAAGGCCGCCAATGGCTCGGCCACCGAGCGAGATCGAGCTCTCGGATGCCACAATCCCGGCGATCACCCCGAGTGCCGTCGACTTCCCGGCACCGTTCGGGCCCAACAGTGCCAGTGTGCGACCGGGGGCAAGGTCGAGACTGAGGTCCAGCTCGAACCCGTCACGGTTCAGCCGAAGCTCGGCGGCAAGGCTCATGTGCTGAGCCCGGGAAGCCAGCGGTCGCGCAGGCCGAGTAGCACCCCGATCGCGACCGCCATCAACAGCAGAGCGAAGGCGAGGGCGGCATCCGGATCTCGCTGCAGCTCAAGGTAGGTTGCCACCGGCAGGGTCTGGGTGACGCCGGGAAAACTGCCGGCGAAGGTAATAGTCGCACCGAACTCCCCCAGAGCCCGCGTAAAACACAGCAGTGCACCCGCCGCAATACTGGGGGCGACGACCGGCAGTGTAACCCGACGCAGAATCGTCCACCGCGATGCGCCAAGGGTGGCAGCGGCATTCTCCAGACGGTGATCGGATGCCCGCAACGCCCCCTCCACGGAGAGCACCAGGAAGGGCATCGCCACAAACACCTGGGCGATGACCACCGCCGAGGTAGAGAACGGAATGGTGAACGGCAGGAACTGCCCGATCAAACCCCGGCGCCCCAGTAGCAACAACAACGCCACACCGCCCACCACCGGCGGGAGCACGAGCGGCACGGTTACCAGGGCGCGCAGCAGTCGACGTGGCACGATGGGCCACTGCGCGGAACGGGCCAGCACGAGGGCCAACGGGATGCCCAGAACAAGGCTGATACCGGTGGACACCGTCGCCGTCCCCAAAGACAAACCAAGGGCACCAATCACCTCGGGCCGGGTGAGCACAGTACCCAGCGAACCCCAGGGTGCCCGCACAATGAGGGCCAGCAGCGGCAGGCCGAGGAGAGCCAGAGCGAGACCGGCGGGCACCCATAATGCCGGGCTGAGAAAACCCCTACGGCTCACCGAAACCAGCATCCTTGAGTGTTTTCTGGCCAACAGACGACAGCACATAGGTGACAAAGGCAACCGCAGCCTCCGAGTTCGGGGCGTCGGTCAGCGTGACGATGGGGTAGCGCGCCACCGTAGCGGTCGCCCCCGCGAACTCAATGCCCTGCACGGTCTCGCGCGCCGCAAGCACGTCGGTGCGATAAACGAGACCGGCATCCACCTCACCCAGCCGGACTTTGGTGAGTACCGCTGTGACCTCCTGCTCATAGCTGTCGACGGATGCCGCCACCCCCGCCGCGGTCAACACCTCCTTCGACGCCGCACCACAGGGCACCTCAACCGCACAGAGGGCAATCGCCAACTCGGACCGGGAAAAATCGGGCAGCCCTGCCACCTCAGCCGGGTTGCCGGGGGGCACCGCGATCTCCAGCGTATTGGTGGCGAAGACGACCGGATCACCGGCAAGACCCGCCCCCGTCACCGGCGCCAGCGAAATTTCATTGGCTGCCGCGAACACATCCGCCGGGGCACCCTGAACGATCTGGGAAGCAAGGCCCGAGCTGCCCCCAAAGTTCAGAACAACTGTCACCTCGGGATGCTCAGCCATAAAAGCGTCAGCAATCTGGGTGAAGGATGTCGTCAGCGATGCCGCAGCAAAGACCGTCAGTTGCCCGGCGAGCGCGCTCTGAGTCGCGGGGGTCGGATCCGGTGATCCAGTCTCGGCGACGGGGATCGCGCATCCCGCTAACAGCACGCCCACTGCCGCGAAGGCGGCAAGCCCTCCCCTCACAGTTCTGCCCCGGCCACGCTGTGAGATAGGCATGAACATCTCCCTCGCACTACATCCGCATCTGCGTCATCACAAGGCTATCTGAGTTCGTGAGCCGACCCCGTAGCTGTGTAACCGCGGAGATACGGTCCAGATGGCGGGAGAAGATCACATCTGGCGGGAACTGCTACTCCCTCCACCCGTTGCTTACTCCCGCCACCGTTGTCAGATCTCCCGCCGACCGCGCCGAGGAGATCGATGACGAGTCAATCACGCGCCGGCGATATGAAAATTCATATTCCGGTGACCACGCGCTGCACCGAGTCTGAACCACATCGGCAGCAGCATTTCAGTCGCTCTCGCCGTCGTGATATCGCCGAGGTCGAGAGCGGAATCACGCGGCCAGCCAAACTCCTCCAGCAGGTCAGTCACCTCGTTTTTGGCCCCCTGATCATTGCCACTTAAGAACACATGATGATCACCATCCACTAGCGATGGGTTGGTCATAATGTGGTCGCTGACGGTATTGAGAGTCTTCACAACCCGCGCCGCCGGCAGTGCACGTTGAACTTGCTCGCCCAGACTGTCGGTGTTGACAGGACTGAGCGTCGGCGGCATGCCATTCGAGAAATCCAGCGGGTTCGCAATGTCGATAAGGATCTTGTCGGCGAAAGCTGCAGAACCCGCCGCCGACAATACTGCCAGAGTTGCGGATCCTGAGGTCGCATTGATCACTCGCTCACCTTGCGTTGCAGCGACCGCAAAGCTGTCGATCTCGATACTGTCCACTGTGGCTAGCCACTGCGCGAAGGGCTGGTTTCCCCTCGCATCGGGTGTATTGCGAGCGAGGGTCGCCGCGCGATCACGGGATCCGATGGTGACTGTGTGGCCCAACTGGGCCAGTTTTGCAGCTATTATGCGCCCGACTGCGCCTGTCCCCAGTACTGAATAGTGCATGATGCTCTCCTCACGCCCCGTTGATATGGAAATTGAAGCTAGCATGACCGAGCGCGCCCCAGAGTCTGAGCCAGACGGGGAGCAGCATTTCGGTGCCGCGCGCCGTCGTGATGTCGCCCAGGTCGAGAACGGATTCGCGCGGCCACCCGAACTCTTCCAGCAGGCCACTGACCTCGCTCTTGGCCTGGGCATCGTTGCCACTGACGAAGACATGATGGTCGCCGGCCACCGATGACGGGTTGACCATAATGGGAGCGCTCATGGTGTTGAGAGTCTTCACCACCTTGGCCTCGGGGAAGGCGCGTTGAATTTGCTCACCCAGACTGTCGGTGTTGACGGGGTTGAGTGTCGGCGGCATACCGTGGGAAAAATCCAGTGGATTCGCAATGTCGATGAGAATCTTCCCCGACAGCGCGCTCTCGCCCGCCGCCTCCAGCGCTGCCAGCGACCCCAGCCCTGAGGTCGCATTGACCACCCGCTCACCCTGCGCAGCCGAGGCCGCAAAGCTGTCGAGTTCCACGCCCTGCACGGCATCCAGCCACTGAGCGATGGGCGGATTTCCCATGGCATCGGGGGTATCGCGAGCGAGGGTCGCCGCGCGGTCACGAGATCCGATGGTGATCGTATGCCCCAGCTGCGCCAGCCGTGTGGCAATCGCGCGGCCTACCATGCCTGTTCCTAATACCGAATAATGCATTGTGTTCTCCCGTTCTCAATATCGCTGTCTGCTGTCTGCTGTCGAAGAGTCGCAACATAGCGATGGTACGGGTTATTCCCGTGAATCTTGAGCGCGTGGATGCCTCCGGTTGCGGGCATCGAACGCCGGAGGGGTCGCGCCGTGAGATGTCCATAACTCCTGCAGTTCGCCGCTGCTGCTGGTGCTGTTCCCCGGGAAACCGGCATTCTTGACAGCAGGTTTTCCGACACTGCAGGAGTTATGAACACAACACCGCGCCCATCCGCG
>JBOFDJ010000110.1:0-4733 GCA_051646885.1 Rhodoglobus sp. | reverse complement strand
GGCTCATCAACCTCAGGAAAGACCAGAACCCCGGCTGCTGAGGTATGGATACGCCCCTGCGATTCGGTTGCTGGAACACGCTGCACGCGGTGCACGCCGCCCTCATACTTCAGGTGCGCCCACACGCCTTCGGCAGGATCGGTAGAACTGCCCTTAACGGCGAGTTGGACATCTTTGACGCCACCGAGATCGCTGGCAGTGTGGGCAATAATCTCGGTCTTCCATTTTTTGGACTCGGCATAATGCAGATACATTCTCAGCAGATCACCGGCAAACAGCGCCGACTCTGCGCCGCCCTCCCCCATCTTGATCTCCATAATCACGTCACGGGCATCATTGGGGTCGCGGGGAATCAGCAGCCTGCGCAGCTTCTCCTGCGCGATCTCATATGACGCAGTCAGCTCGGGAAGTTCAGCGGCAAAAGACTCGTCCTCCTGCGCCATCTCGGTGGCGGCGGCAACATCATCGCTGAGCTGACGCCACTCGTGGAAGGCCGCCACAATGCGCGACAATTCTGCATACCGCCGGTTGACCTTCTTGCTCCTGGCCGGATCAGAGTGGAGTTCGGGGTCGGCAAGCTGACCCTGAAGCTCGTCATGTTCGGCCAGCAGCGTGTGCACTGACTCGAACACGATTAGTTCCCGGCGGGGTCAGCGATGCTGGGCATCGACTTCTGCACCTGCATCAGAAACTCGACGTTAGTCTGAGTCTCTTTAAGGCGCCCCAGAACACTCTCCAAGGCCTGCTGCGGGTCATGACCGGCAAGAGCGCGGCGTAGGCTCCAGGTGACTTTGACCTCATCGGCACCCATGAGCATCTCTTCACGACGCGTTCCGGATGCGCTGACATCAACCGCAGGGAAGATTCGCTTATCGGCGAGCTGGCGTGACAGCCGTAGCTCCATGTTTCCGGTGCCCTTGAATTCTTCGAAGATCACCTCATCCATCTTGGAACCGGTTTCGACCAGGGCGGTCGCGATGATGGTCAGAGAACCGCCACCCTCGATGTTACGGGCGGCACCAAAAAAGCGTTTTGGTGGGTACAGCGCCGCAGAATCAACGCCACCGGAGAGGATGCGGCCCGAGGTGGGTACGACCAGGTTATAGGCCCGACCAAGGCGAGTAATGGAGTCGAGAAGAACGACCACATCGTGACCGAGTTCGACGAGGCGCTTGGCGCGCTCAATCGCGAGCTCAGCAACCGTGGTGTGATCCTCAGCTGGTCGGTCGAATGTTGAGGCGATGACTTCACCCTTGACCGTGCGCTGCATATCGGTCACCTCTTCGGGGCGCTCGTCGACCAACACCACCATGAGGTGCACCTCGGGGTTGTTCTTTGCAATCGCATTGGCAATCGCCTGCAGCACCAGGGTCTTACCCGCCTTGGGCGGGGAGACGATCAGGCCGCGCTGGCCTTTTCCGATCGGTGATACGAGATCGACAATGCGGGTGGACAGTTTTTCGGACTCGGTCTCAAGACGTAGCCGCTCCTGCGGATAAAGCGGGGTCAACTTCGCGAACTCAGCACGATCCCCCACCTCATCAGTAGGCAGGCCGTTGAGGGAGTCGATGCGCACAATCGCGTTGTATTTTTGCCGCCCCCCCGCTTGCTCACCATCGCGAGGCTGGCGAATAACGCCCACCACGGCATCGCCTTTGCGCAGGTTGTACTTTTTGACCTGGCCGAGCGAGACATACACATCGCTATTTCCGGGCAGGTAGCCGGAGGTGCGAACAAATGCGTAGTTGTCAAGAACGTCAAGGATTCCCGCGACCGGAATCAGGACATCATCCTCAGCAATCTCCGGCTCGATCTCGTCGTTCGCCGGGCCGCGGCCACGCCGACGGTCTCGGTAGCGGCTGCGGCCATTGCCACCCTCAAGGTCGCCATTGAGCTGGCGCTGATTATCCCGTTGTTGGCCGTTGTTGTTCTGACGACCGCCCTGCTGTGTGTTGTTCTGGGCTTCAGACTCGCCGTTCTGCTTGCGATCTGAGTTGCGATTGCGATTGCGATTGCGAGACGAACGGCCCGAACCACCCTCATTGTCGGAAGACTCAGAAGGCTCAGGATCTGCCGGGCGCTCAGAAGTGTCTGGCGCAGGAACCCCCGACTCAGCTGGCGTTGTCACCGCATCCGTTGTCACCGCATCAAAACCCGGCTGGGCCTGGGCCACATGCGAGCTGGCGCGGCGTGAGCCCTTGCGCACCAGCGGGGGCGACTGAGTGTGTGCTGCCGAAGACTCTGCGGCGCTAGATTCTGCGACGCTGTGAGCACCATCAACCGGTGCCGTTTCGACAACACTGGGAGCACCCACAGGAGGCTGCGCAGCCCTAATGACCTCAGTGTCAGCGCTGGTCACGCGGCGAGAAGTGCGCCGCCGTGGAGCAGCCACAGCAGCAAGTTCAGCACCCGAGTCGAGCGAGCCAGAGACGGGAGGGACGGACGCAGAAGCCTCGGCGGGACTCTGCGTCGTGGCGGCGCTACCCGCGCCTTGGTTTTGCTCGATCACAGCTACGAGATCTCCTTTACGAAGTTTGGAGGCACCACTAATGCCGAGCGAGCTGGCAATGGCCTGCAACTGCGACAGTTTGAGGGTGCTCAGAGATGAACGGGAATTGACATCAGTCACGAGTGGTTTCCTTTCCCCTGACAAAAAGTTACTCATCGCCAGAAGAGCTGATCATCCCAGGCTGTCTAAGCGGGTGCTTAGGAATCGGATGCCATGAGATGAGAGTAATGCGCAACCGGGAAGCTATAGCCGGGGCTGTGCTTCTACCTTGTGCGAGCTCACTGTAGCACCTTTAACATCAACTGGAGCCACCACCGCTCTCCACGGCTCCCCCGCGTGTCTCGCCACCAATTGGGCAGCCTCTTCGCGCGCGGAAGAATCGGTCGCCAAGACAAGGATCGATGGACCCGCCCCTGAGACCACGGCAGCAAAGCCGTGATCCCGCAAAACCTGCACCAGTGCGTGGGTCTGTGGCATGGCGCTGGCCCGATAATTCTGATGCAGACGATCCTCGGTCGCCTGGAACACGAGCTCGGGGCTCTGGGTGAGAGCGGCGATCAGTAATGCCGATCTTGATACGTTGAAAATGGCATCCTCATAAGGAACCGTTGCCGGTTGCAAGCTGCGCGCAAGGGCAGTCGAGACTGAATGCGCAGGAACAAAAACCACCGGCGAAACATCAGGGTGCACCATAAGTTTTTTGGCTTGCGGACCATCAGCTGTGGTCCAGGCGATGGTTAAACCGCCCCATAAGGCGGGAGCAACATTATCGGGATGCCCCTCCAACTCAGTCGCGATGGCCAACATGGCATCACGATCCACGTCAACGATTCCGGCCAGCAACCCTTGGGCCGCCAACACTCCTGAGACGATTGCGGCAGCCGATGACCCCAGCCCGCTCCCATGCGGGATTACATTAGTGGCACGGAGGTGAAGGCCGGGAAACGGCTGACCCAGCGACTGAAACGTCAACACTATGGCGCGCGCCACCAGATTCGACTCATCACGCGGCACGGTATCGTGGCCCACTCCGGTGACCTCGACAACAACACCGGGACTGGCCGTGACGGTGACCCGCAACTCGTCGTAGAGCGACAGCGCAAGGCCGAGAGTGTCGAATCCCGGCCCGAGGTTAGCGGAGGTCGCGGGCACCCGCACCGTCACCGAGCGCCCCAGCAAGGAGTCCGCGAGTGTCACACGCGCGCCTTCACGAGCCCGAGCACACTCGCGATCTCGTCGGTATCCACCGGGACGACAGTCGGTTGGACAGCCGCTCCATCGGGAAGGCGAAGCGCCCACTCCGGGTCTTTCAGGCCATGACCGGTGACGGTGAGAACGACGGTTGAACCCTGCGCAATAGCACCGGCCGCGGCCCGCTCCAGCAGACCAGCGACACTAATGGCCGAAGCCGGCTCCACGAAGATACCAACCTCGGAGGCAATAATGCGATGCGCCTCCAGAATTTTTTCATCGCTGATCGAGCCGAAATAACCGTCGCTGTTCTCACGAGCGGCCAGAGCAAGCTCCCATGATGCGGGGTTACCGATGCGGATCGCGCTGGCGATGGTCTCGGGGCTCTTCACCACGTGACCGCTGACCAGGGGTGCACTACCCGCAGCCTGGAAGCCGAACATCCGCGGCATCCTCGTTGTCACGTTGCGGGCAAGCTCCTCGGAATACCCGCGGTGATATGCAGTGTAGTTGCCGGCGTTTCCGACGGGAACAATATGAAAATCCGGTGCATCGCCGAGAACCTCGACCACCTCGAAAGCCGCAGTTTTCTGACCCTCAATGCGGTCAGGATTAACCGAATTGACCAGATGAACGGGATAGTTGGCCGCCAGATCACGGGCAATCTCAAGGCAATCGTCGAAATTACCCTGCACCTGAAGCAGCTCAGCACCGTGGGCGATGGCCTGGGCGAGCTTACCCATGGCGATTTTGCCCTCGGGCACGAGAACCGCAGCGGTAAGACCGGCATGGGTGGCATAGGCAGCAGCACTGGCAGAGGTATTGCCGGTAGAAGCGCAGATGACCGCCTTGGCTCCGTGTTCAGCCGCCTTTGACACCGCCATGGTCATGCCGCGATCTTTGAAAGAACTGGTGGGGTTCATCCCCTCATACTTCACCCAAACCTTCGCACCGGTGCGGTGCGACAGCGCCTCCGCGGGGATCAGCGGGGTACCTCCCTCGCCCAGGGTGATAATCGGGGTCGCCTGCGAAA
>JBOFDJ010000109.1:0-8201 GCA_051646885.1 Rhodoglobus sp. | reverse complement strand
ATATCGCTCATAATCTTCAGCCGAGAAATCACACCGTTCTGGACCTGCTTCGGTGCGCGCTGCATCTCGTGCAGCACACCATCAATGCGGTATCGCACATTCATGCCATTTTCAGCCGGCTCAATATGAATATCGGATGCTCGGTCCTGAATCGCCTGGCTGATCAACAGGTTCACAAAACGCACAATCGGCGCATCATCATCGACCGCCTCAGTGGCCGGAACGAGCTCGTTCGAGGGGGCTGATTCATCTTTCAGCACCGAGCTCAGCTCGCTGAGCTCTCCATCGGCACGCATAAACCGATCAATAGCGGTGCGCAGATCTTGACGTTCCGCCACCACAGGAGAAATCTGCATATGGGTTGCCGCGCGGATGTCGTCCAGGGCGAACACATTGCCGGGATCCGCCATCGCCACGGTAAGTAGGTCACCCGAGACAGAAATCGGCAACAACTCGTGCCGTCGGCATAACACAGCAGGAATAAGGCCGATAGCAGCCTCGTCAATCGGATAATCGACAAGCTCAACAAAAGGCAGCCCGGCCTGCACGGCGCGAGCGGCAGCAACCTGTGCGTAGGTCAAAACCCCTTGATCGATGAGGTTAAGAACCTGGAGGTCGTCGGTGGCGGGGTCGCCGGTAACAGCATCCAGACTCTCAATCGGCATGTACCCGCGGATGATCAAAATTTCAGCCAACGAAGTCACGGCGACTCCCCCTTTCTTGTCTCATCGAATACATTGGGGACAAGATAATGACTCATCGCACGTCCCCTGTGATGAGACTCTATCCCCCGGAAGAACCGGGTTACAGCCCGCAAAAGGGGGCAGACCCAGGGCAGCTCGCACATAACTGAGGGCCCGCGCACATGGCACGGACCCCCAGTTCACCCGGCAAAACCTAGTTATAGGTGCCGGGAGTAAAGTCGTCTGAGGCGAAGCTGTCGAAATCGACAAAACTCAGATCACTTTCGCTGAAACTGGCGTCATCCGCGAAGATCCGGTTGGGGTACCGCTCGGCCTTCGCCTCCTCGGTCGCCTCAACAGACACATCACGGTAGCGCGGCAACCCGGTGCCCGCCGGGATGAGCTTACCGATGATGACATTCTCTTTCAGGCCCATCAGCGGATCAGACTTGCCCTCCATCGCGGCCTGGGTGAGCACCCTGGTGGTCTCCTGGAACGAGGCAGCCGACAGCCACGACTCGGTTGCCAACGAAGCCTTCGTGATGCCCATGACCTCCTGCCGCGCCGAGGCAGTCGCCCTGCCCTCAGTCAGCGCTGCACGGTTGAGCCCGTTATAACGAAGCCGGTCAACAAGCTCACCTGGCAGCAGACCGGTGTCACCGTGATCGACAACCGTGACCTTACGCAACATCTGACGAACGATAACCTCGATGTGCTTATCGTGGATCGGTACACCCTGCGAACGGTAGACGCCCTGCACACCGTCAACAAGATGGAGCTGCACAGCACGCACACCCTTGACGCGCAGCACCTCCTTCGGGTCGAGGTTTCCGACATGCAACTGCTGGCCAAGATCGACATGCTGGCCATCCTCAACAAGGAGGGTCGCGCGGCGCAGCACCGGGTAGGCAATCGGCTCGTCACCGTTATCGGGGGTCAGAATCACTCGGCGGGAGCGATCCGTATCTTCGATGGTGATGCGACCGGCAGCCTCCGCAATCGGCGAAGCACCCTTCGGGGTGCGAGCCTCAAAGAGCTCGGTTACCCGAGGCAGACCCTGCGTAATGTCATCAGCGGATGCCACACCACCGGTGTGGAAGGTACGCATCGTCAGCTGGGTGCCGGGCTCACCAATCGACTGAGCGGCAATGATGCCGACCGCCTCGCCGATATCGACCAGCAAACCGGTGGCCAACGAGCGACCGTAGCAGACCGCGCAGACACCGACAACCGACTCACAGGTCAGCACAGACCGCACTTTGATGTTGTGGACGCCAGCCGAGACCAGGGTGTCAAGCAGAACGTCACCCACATCGGCACCGGCAGCGGCGATGACCTTAGCCTTGGCATCCACCGCATCGGCGGCCAGGCTACGAGCATAAACCGAGTTCTCGACGTTGCCGTCGAGCACCCACTCGCCCGCCTCATCCTGAGCTGCAATCGGCATATCGAGACCCTTAGAGGTGCCGCAGTCATTTTCACGGATGATGACATCCTGCGAAACATCAACCAGACGGCGAGTTAGGTAGCCCGAGTCAGCGGTACGCAGAGCGGTATCGGCCAGACCCTTACGGGCACCGTGAGTCGAGATGAAGTACTCGGCCACGGTCAGGCCCTCTTTATAGGAGTGCACAATCGGACGCGGGATGATCTCACCCTTCGGGTTCGACACCAGGCCGCGCATACCGGCGATCTGACGTACCTGCATCCAGTTACCACGGGCACCCGACGAGACCATGCGGTTGATGTTGTTGTCTGAGGCAAAGTTTCCCTGCATCGCGGTGGCGACCTCAGCGGTGGCCTTATTCCAGATCTCGATAAGCTCCTGGCGACGCTCAGCATCGGTCGTCAGACCCTTATCAAACTGCGCCTGGACCTTGGCCGCCTGCTTCTCGTAGCCAGCAATAATCTCTGGCTTAGTCGGCGGGGTCACGATATCGCTCAGCGCCACCGTCACACCAGAACGGGTGGCCCAGTGGAAGCCAGCGTCTTTAATGAGGTCAAGCGCCGCCGCAACCTCAACCTTGGGGTAGCGCTCTGCCAGATCGTTGACGATGGTGGAGATCTGACCTTTATCGGCCACGGCCTCAATGTAGGGATAGTCGGCGGGAAGCGCCTCGTTGAACAGGGCACGACCCAGGGTTGTGGTCATCAGAAGACTGCTGCCCTGCACGAACCCCTCAGGTGCTGACCCTTCAGCGCAGTGCACATCCTCAAGGCGGATACGCACCTTCGCATTCAAATCGAGTGAGTGCTGATCAAAAGCAAGAATCGCCTCGGCCACCGAAGAGAAGGCGCGCCCCTCACCCGTGGCACCCTCCTTGAGGGTGGTCAGGTGGTGCAGACCAATGATCATGTCCTGAGTCGGCAAGGTCACCGGTCGACCGTCAGAAGGCTTCAGGATGTTGTTACTCGCCAACATCAGCACCCGGGCCTCGGCCTGAGCCTCCACCGACAGGGGAAGATGCACCGCCATCTGGTCGCCATCGAAGTCGGCGTTGAAGGCGGCACATACCAGCGGGTGCAGTTGAATTGCCTTGCCCTCCACCAGCTGGGGCTCGAAGGCCTGAATACCGAGACGGTGAAGCGTAGGTGCGCGGTTCAGTAGCACCGGACGCTCGCGGATGATCTCTTCCAAAACATCCCACACTTGTGGACGACTGCGCTCCACCATGCGTTTAGCGCTCTTAATGTTCTGCGCGTGGCTGAGGTCGATAAGGCGCTTAATCACAAAAGGCTTGAACAGCTCAAGGGCCATCTGCTTGGGCAAACCGCACTGATGCAGTTTGAGCTGCGGGCCCACGATGATCACCGAACGGCCCGAGTAGTCGACCCGCTTACCCAGCAGGTTCTGACGGAAGCGCCCCTGTTTACCCTTGAGCATATCGCTCAGAGACTTGAGAGCCCGGTTACCGGTACCGGTGACAGGACGACCGCGCCGACCGTTATCGAAAAGAGCGTCAACAGCCTCCTGAAGCATGCGCTTCTCGTTGTTGACGATGATCTCGGGAGCGCCCAGATCGAGCAGGCGACGGAGACGGTTATTGCGGTTAATCACCCGGCGGTACAGGTCGTTGAGATCGGAGGTCGCAAAACGGCCACCATCAAGCTGCACCATGGGGCGAAGCTCCGGCGGAATCACCGGCACCGCCTCTAGCACCATGGCGGCCGGCGAGTTTCCGGTCTGCAGAAACGAATTGACCACGCGTAGTCGCTTGATCGCGCGGATCTTCTTCTGACCCTTGCCGTTGGCGATCTGATCGTGCAACTCGATACTCTCGGCCTCCAGATCGAAAGCCTGCAAACGCTTCTGGATCGCTTCGGCACCCATATAGGCCTCGAAGTAGCTACCGAATCGATCCTGCAATTCTTGGAAAACAGAATCTTCTGGCTTCAACTCGCCCACCTTGAGGCTGCGGAAATCGTCCCACACCCGCTCAAGCTGGGCAATCTGCTCGTCAAACGACTTGCGCGCCTGACTCATTTCTTTTTCGGCGCTGTCTTTGACCCGACGCTTCTGATCGCTTTTGGCACCCTCGGCCTCCAGGGCCGCAAGGTCTTCCTCAAGCTTGGTGAGGCGGGTAGCAATACGCGTCTCGCGGTGAGACTCCAGGGTCTTGATCTCAAGACGAATCTCGTTTTCAAGGCCAGGAAGGTCGGCGTGGCGACCGTCTTCATCCACCGAAATGATCATGTAGGCCGCGAAGTAGATGACCTTTTCGAGGTCTTTCGGAGCCATATCAAGCAGGTAGCCGAGCCGCGAGGGCACACCCTTGAAGTACCAGATGTGGGTGACCGGTGCCGCCAGCTCGATGTGACCCATGCGCTCACGGCGGACCGAAGACTTGGTGACCTCGACCCCACACCGCTCGCAGACGATACCCTTGAAGCGAACCCGCTTGTACTTGCCGCAGGAGCATTCCCAATCGCGGCTCGGGCCGAAAATTTGCTCCCCGAAAAGGCCGTCTTTCTCGGGCTTCAGAGTGCGGTAGTTGATCGTTTCTGGCTTCTTGACCTCACCATGCGACCAGCGACGGATGTCGTCTGCGGTAGCGAGACCGATCTTGATTTCGTCAAACGCGTGAACGTCGAGCAATGTTTTCTTCTCTCTTCGGAAACTGAAGTTGTGGGTGAGAGGGGATCAGATCTCGTCGATTGACGAAGATTCGAACCGAGTAGAAATGTTGATGCCAAGTTCTTCCGCAGCACGGAATACCTCGTCATCGGTGTCACGCAGGTTCACCGTGGAGCCATCAGCCGACAGCACCTCGACATTCAGGCACAGCGACTGCATTTCTTTGATCAGCACCTTGAATGATTCGGGGATGCCCGGCTCCTGAATGTTCTCGCCCTTGACGATGGCCTCGTAGACCTTAACCCGCCCGAGGATGTCATCACTCTTGATTGTCAGGAGTTCCTGAAGCGCGTAGGCAGCGCCGTAGGCCTCCAGCGCCCAGACTTCCATCTCACCAAAACGCTGACCACCGAATTGTGCCTTACCACCCAGCGGCTGCTGGGTGATCATCGAGTACGGGCCAGTCGAACGGGCGTGAATCTTGTCGTCGACCAGATGGTGAAGCTTCAAGATATACATGTAGCCGACCGAGACCGGCTCGGGAAACGGCTCACCGGAACGGCCATCGAAAAGGCGAGTCTTACCCGTGGAATCGATCAAACGGTCGCCATCGCGCGTGGGCGTTGTCGAATCGAGCAGGCCCTCGATCTCAGACTCCAGCGCACCATCGAACACCGGGGTCGCCACCTTTGTGCCGGGGGCCGCACCGCGAGCATGATCGGGGAGCGTCTTGGCCCACTTGGGGGCACCATCCACCTCCCAACCCTGCTTGGCTACCCAGCCAAGGTGGGTTTCAAGAACCTGGCCGAAGTTCATCCGACCGGGAATACCGAGCGGGTTCAAGATCACATCGACCGGGGTTCCATCGGCGAGGAACGGCATGTCCTCCACCGGCAGGATTTTAGAAATAACACCCTTATTGCCGTGACGACCGGCCAGTTTATCGCCCGCGGTGATCTTGCGCTTTTGGGCAATGTAGACCACAACGCGCTGGTTGACACCGGAACCGAGCTCATCATCGTTATCGGCGCTGAACTCCTTGACCGCAATGATCGTGCCCTCTTCACCGTGCGGAACCTTCAAACTGGTGTCACGCACCTCGCGGCTCTTCTCATTGAAGATCGCGCGCAGCAAACGCTCCTCAGCGGAAAGCTCGGTTTCACCCTTCGGCGTGACCTTGCCGACGAGAATGTCGCCAGGGCGAACCTCAGCACCGATGCGGATAATGCCGCGTTCGTCGAGATCAGCCAACAGCTCCGGGCTAACATTCGGCAGATCGCGGGTGATCTCTTCTTTACCGAGCTTCGTGTCGCGGGCATCGACCTCATACTCTTCGATGTGGATCGACGAGAGGGTGTCGTCTTTCACCAAATTCTGGCTCAGGATGATCGCATCCTCGAAGTTGTGACCCTCCCAGGGCATAAACGCCACCAGCAGGTTCTTGCCGAGCGCGAGCTCGCCGTTCTCGGTCGCAGGGCCATCGGCCAGCACCTCGCCCACCTCAACCCGGTCACCCGCGCCGACGATCACCCGGTTGTTGTAGCTGGTGCCCTGATTGGAGCGGTCAAACTTGCGCAAGAAATAATCCTGCGTGCCACCCTCATCGAGCTGAACGGTGACCACATCGGCGCTGACCTCTGAGACGACGCCGGCCTTCTCGGCGGTAATGACATCACCCGCATCGATGGCCGCGAAGTTTTCCATACCGGTGCCCACCAGCGGGCTCTCACTACGCAGCAATGGCACGGCCTGGCGCTGCATATTGGCACCCATCAGCGCACGGTTAGCATCATCGTGCTCAAGGAACGGGATGAGCGAAGTCGCCACCGACACCATCTGGCGCGGCGAAACATCCATATAACTAATGTTCTCGGCCGGGATTAGGTCGACCTCGCCGCCTTTCTTGCGGGCCAGTACGCGAGGCTCAGCGAAATGGGCATCCGCGGTGAGCGGTGCATTGGCCTGGGCCACCACGTAGTCATCTTCTTCGCTGGCGGTGAGGTAGTCAATCGTCGTGGTCACCTTGCCGTTGACCACGCGACGGTACGGGGTCTCAATGAACCCGAACGCGTTGATGCGAGCGAAGGATGCCAGTGAACCGATCAGCCCGATGTTGGGGCCCTCCGGGGTTTCAATCGGGCACATACGACCGTAATGACTTGGATGCACGTCGCGCACCTCGACGCCGGCACGCTCACGGCTCAACCCCCCAGGGCCGAGGGCGGAGAGGCGACGCTTATGAGTCAGACCCGCGAGTGGGTTGTTTTGGTCCATAAACTGCGAAAGCTGTGAGGTTCCGAAGAACTCCTTGATCGCGGCGACCACGGGACGCACATTGATCAGGGTTTGCGGGGTGATCGCCTCGATATCTTGCGTGGTCATGCGCTCGCGGACCACGCGCTCCATGCGCGACAGGCCGGTGCGCACCTGGTTCTGGATCAGCTCGCCCACCGCGCGGATGCGGCGATTGCCGAAGTGGTCGATGTCGTCGACGTCGAGCCGGACATCCACCTTCTTGCCGTCGCGAAGCCCCTTGATGGTTGACAGCGCATTGTCGTGAATCGTGACATAGCTCGACGAGGTGTCATGCAGCGCGACCATGTATTTGATGGTGGCGATGATGTCGTCGATGGTCAGCACAGACTGCTTGATATCGGTGTCGAGGCCGAGCTTGCGATTGATTTTGTAGCGACCCACCTTGGCCAGGTCGTAGCGCTTGCCGTTGAAGTAGAAGTTGTCGAGCAGCGCGCGGGCGGCCTCGGCAGCCACCTGCTCACCCGGACGAAGCTTGCGGTAGATGTCTTTGAGCGCCTCCTCTTTGGTGAGGATATTGTCTTTCTCAAGAGTGAGCTCAATGGAGGGAAAGCCCTTGAACTCTTCCAGAATCTGCTCACTTGTTAGGCCCAGCGCCTTCAGGAAAACAGTCACACTCTGCTTACGCTTGCGATCAATGCGCACGCCGACCTGGTCACGCTTATCGATCTCGAACTCAAGCCAGGCCCCACGACTCGGGATGATACGAGCGGAGTAAATGTCTTTATCACTGAGCTTCTCTGGGGTGCGGTCGAAGTAAACACCGGGGCTACGCACCAGCTGCGAGACAACAACCCGCTCGGTGCCGTTGATAATAAACGTGCCCTTCTCCGTCATGAGCGGGAAGTCACCCATAAAGACGGTCTGGGTTTTGATCTCACCCGTGAGGTGGTTCATGAACTCGGCGTTGACATAAAGAGGCGCAGCGAAGGTCTTGCCGCGCTCCTTGCACTCGTTGATCGAGTACTTGGGCTCTTCGAGCTCCGGGCCAGTGAAGGAGAGCTGCATGGTCTCGCCGAGATCTTCGATCGGAGAAATTTCTTCAAAGATCTCATCGAGACCACTCCGTGACGGAAGATCGGTGCGACCGGCGGCCAGCCCCACCGCAACGCGTTGCTTCCAGATGTCAT
>JBOFDJ010000108.1:0-3831 GCA_051646885.1 Rhodoglobus sp. | reverse complement strand
CTCGACTTCGCCTTCGGTCTGGCCGAAAAATATCCGACCGGAATCAAGCTTGGTCCCGGGATTGATCGCGGGCTGATTCCTGAGAATGCTGAGGCACAATGGGTCTCGGTTGATGGAGATGTGGTCGAACTCGGTCTCTGGTTCGGCTCGCTGGCGCGCCCCGGAATCCGCCGCGCCGCGCTCATGATCACCGACAGCGGCACCTCGGAGTTGACTGCCGACGCCGACAGCGCTGACGCCGACAGCGGGGGCCTTGGGGAGTTCGTGTACGAGCCAGACGGTGCCGTGATCCGCGCCAGACTAATCGGGGATCTCGCTCGCACGCTGGGCGGAAGGATGCTCGACCCCACGATTGCCTACATCACCTCAGACCGTGCCGTGCCCACCCCCTTCGCCGCCTGCTTTCGCGTGCTCGCCGAGTTCGCACTCGATAAACGCACCCTCAAACGCGAAATCGCAGCCCGAGGGATCGGAACCCTGGAGATCAAGAAACGCGGCGTCGACGTCGACCCTGCCGAGTACCGCACTGCACTAGCTCCCAGGGGCGAAGAAAGCGGCACGCTCATCCTGACCCGCATCAGCGGGCGACGGCGGGCACTGCTGGTCAAGCGGGTCTAGCTAGTTGTACCTGCTGTCACGCCGGCAAAGATCAGAATAAAGAGGAAAGGAATTACGGATATCGCTATGACCATTACCGAGGTCGCCAGGCCTACGTAGCCGGTGATGAGCCCCGTGAGCCAGAATCCTTTAGCCCACGGCTGGCGCTTTTGGGCCAGATGACCTGTGATCACCGCCGCCAGTGCCAGAAGGAATCCGAATCCGAACCACCCGAGAACGACGCTAACGATACCGGTGACCATGGAGGCAACACTGAGACCGCTCGGAGGAACAGGAGCGTAGGGATGCTGCGCAGCGGGAGCAGGCTGGCCGTAGTAAGGATCGGGCTGCGCCGCATAGCTCTGCGGCGCGGAGGGGGCAGGCGCAGCAGGTGAGACCGGCGGTGCCGTGGATACCGGCTGGGACGACGGGACCGCAACGCCGGGCGGCGGCAGTGGCACGGGAGGAACGGCACCATGCGGTTGTTCTGATGTCATGATTGCTTTCAAGAATCTGCTGTTACCAGTGATTAAGAGTAATGAAAAAGAAGAGGGTTCAGACCCGTAGGCATGAACCCTCCCCGAAAAGCTATCCTTAGTAGATATCTGTTCCTGGGTCTGAAACACCGGCAGCAATACCAGCGATTACCACAATCGTGACGATAATCGTGGCGAGTATGCCAATGTATCCCAGAACCAAGCCGATGATCGCAAGCACGTTACCCTGCTCACCGGTCTTCTTAATCTGGTTTAGGGCAATGTGGCCGGTGATAACCCCAGCAAGACCCACTCCCAGGATAGAAGCAACTAGAGAAATGATAGCGAGAACGTTCCACTTGGCAGCGGGAGCATAAGCACCCGCGGGAGCGGGAGTGTATGGTGCGGGAGGGGTAGGTTCAGTCATAGGAAGACTCCTTAGAAGTTTTGGGCGGGCAGCGCATAATTCTGGCAGCGCACCTCTATTATGTCAAATCGTCGCCGTCATTAACGGCTTTGTTACGCCTGAAGTCTGACTCAGCGACAAACCCAAGAATAAAAAACAACAATGACAAAACGACCGAGCGCACAAGAGAACCGCCCACAACGTTCTCGTGAAAGGACAAGACTTCGAGCAGTGCCCCCGATTGAGAAAACGGATGGAGTGAAGCACAGTCAGCCTCATGAGAATGGGCCTCCACTACCCGTCTCAGCTAGTAGAAGCTCCCTCCCCTGTGAACCCTGAACAAGAATGAAGACACCTGCGGTAATGAGAATGATCATAATCGCAATACCGGTATAACCCAGAACAAGGCCGATGGTCGCAAACTCTTTACCGCGCTCCCCGGTTCTCTTAATCTGCTTCAGGGCGATGTGACCCGTAATAACAGCGGTAAAACCCATGAACATCAGAGAAGCAACGAGAGAAACAATGGAAAGCGTATTTTGCCTAACTCCCGCGTCGGCAGGAGCGTAAGAGTTTTTGGGCGCAGGGACGCGAAGAGCAAGCGAGACGGGGGAAGTCACGGAAAGCATCCTAGAAAATCGGGTGGATAGGTGTGCACTCTTGCAGCATCGTTCCGTTATGTCAAATTGCCGCGTCACCCGCGGACGCCATCACGCCTGGATAATCGTCACCGGCAGCGTGGAATCGGCACCACATCCACTCGGCGAGGGGGCATAACCGGCCATAATGAGCTGCGCGCCGAGAGCCGCGATCATGGCGCCGTTATCGGTGCACAATGACAGTGGAGGGATTCGCAGCCGGATGCCCGCCGCCGAGCAGCGCTGCACCGCCAGCTCACGAACCCGCGCATTAGCCACCACGCCACCGCCGAGTAACAAGCGCGGTACCCCGAGGTCGGTGCAGGCCGCGACCGCTTTCGCCAGGAGCACATCGGCCACCGCCTCCCGAAAACTCGCGGCGACATCGGCCACCGCGATCTCGGCCCCAGAATCCTGCTCCCGCTCCACCCAGCGTGCCACCGCCGTTTTCAGTCCGGAAAACGAAAAATCGTAGCGATGCTGCTGCTGGTCTTTGGGCAGGCTCAAACCTCGGGGAAAACGGATCGCGGTCGGATCGCCACCCACGGCAACCCGATCAATCTGAGGTCCACCAGGGTAGGGCAGGCCCAGCAGGCGGGCCACTTTATCGAAGGCCTCGCCCGCCGCGTCGTCGATGGTCTCGCCGAGCAGCTCAACATCGGACACCAGATCGCGCACCAGCAGCAGCGAGGTGTGACCGCCAGAGACCAGCAACGCCACGGTGGGATACTCCAGACGCGCACCGCCCGCGGCAGAATGATCCAGCAGATCCGCCCCCACATGGCCCACAAGATGGTTCACCGCGTACAGGGGTTTTTCGAGGGCAAGGGCGAGGGCTTTGGCCGCACCGACGCCGACCATGAGCGCGCCGGCGAGACCGGGGCCGCTGGTGACTGCCACCGCATCGAGGTCGGCGAGCGCCACATCCGCCTCAGTCAGGGCTTGCTCGATGGCCGGAACCAGGGCCTCCAGATGGGCGCGCGCCGCCACCTCAGGAACCACTCCCCCGTATCGGGCGTGCTCCTCCATCGACGAGGAGATGACATTGGCCAACAGTTGAGTGCCACGAACGATGCCGATACCGGTCTCATCGCAGCTCGTCTCAATGCCCAGAACGAGCGGCGGGCGGGCGGGCGGCTTCGGGATGACCAGCCGCATGATCAGAGCATCAACATCGTCAGGCTGGTAATATCGTGCCCGAACCGCGATCTGCTCGAAGCCGAGCGCAGCGTAGAGCGCCTGAGCCGCCGGATTATCGGCTCGCACCTCCAAGAACACCTCGCTGGCACCCCGACCCTGCGCCTCGGCAATCATCCGCTGCATGAGAGCCCGCCCCAGGCCACGACGGCGCGCACCCGATGACACCGCAATCGTCTGGATATCGGCCTGATCGTGCCCCCGCGGCGAACGCAGGCCAGCATAGGCCTCGATCCGCTCCGGTGTCTCGGGGAGAAAGGCCACCAGATAGTAGGCGTGCGGGTCGGCGACTTCGTGCGCCATCGTTTCCGGTGCCCAGGCATCGGCGGCGAACACCGTGGTCTCAATCATCATCATCGCCGCACAGTCATCCGCACTGGCCCGACGCAACTGCCAACTCATGAGCTCACTCGTTTCGGCCCGGCGGCTATGGTGACATCGGGCGAGCGCAAATAGAGCGGGGCCGGATGCCCGTCAAAGGAGTCCGCGAAGTCCCGGCCCTGCACGCTCAGCGTCG
>JBOFDJ010000107.1:0-27199 GCA_051646885.1 Rhodoglobus sp. | reverse complement strand
GTGAAAGAGCTTCGGGAAGTACAAGAAAATTTGACGCAAGAACTTGAAAAAGCACAAGAAAATTTGGCCCTGGCGCATCATGAACTCAATACCGCCATGCACACCAGAATCGCACGTTACGTGCGTCGAATTCTGAGCCGACATCGCTCTTAGAGGCGCAAGGCAACGGCTGCGCATGCAGGGTAACGGCTGCGAGGAACCAGCTCAGCGGTCGGGTTGGACTAGGTCACGCACTATGTCCAAGCGTCCCTGGCTGCTGAACGTTGTGTAGCGACCGGTTCTTGCCTCGCGAATGATCGGAACAATTCTTGACAGCCGCGATGATGGCAACTCGGCCCGGCGCTGCTGATGAATCAGCTTATGTGCCATCGCTTGGCTGACCTCAGCTGAGACGTCTAGTAACGATAATCGTTCATCTAATTGCTGAGCGCGGTCGACAAGGTTCGTGTATCGATTACCTCGCGGGGCGAGAACTCTACGGAACTTGTAACGAAGCGTGGGAGCTGTGGCCCCGATGTTATTCTCCCCGTGTTGACGGTAGTCAGTCAGGGGATCGGGCATCCAATCGATCTCGGATACCGCAGCCGCAATGATAGCGAGCCATTCGTCGTGCACCCACTCAGTAGCAAAGGGTATCGCGGACTCGATAAGGCTTCTGCGAAACATCATGGTCGCGCCGGTGGCGATGTTTCTCCTGAGCAATACATCGAAGCTGTGACCGTCGCGAACTCTGGCAAGCTCATGACGACTGATCTCTAAGGCCTCAAATAAGGTGGTGCCCATGCTTTGCCCCGCAGCATCCACAAGTCTGGCGTTGGTAAACAGAGCACCGAGCCCAGGCCGCGCCTCGAACTGCGCTGCCATCAACGCCACACGATCCGCGGCCCAGACATCATCCTGATCACAGAGAGCGACCAACTCGCCGGAAGCAGCGATCACAGCCTGCTCGAAGTTTCGGGTCACCCCCAGGGCTTTTTCATTACGGATGATCTTGAGCACCGGTAGCGGGTGCGGAGCAGAACCCCAGAGACGCTCGACGAGCGCAATGGTGTCATCCTGAGAGGCATCATCAGAGAGCACCACCTCAGTGACAGGACGTGTCTGCTGGAAGATACTGCGGAGCTGCTCCCCCACAAATCGAGCACCATTATGTGTACAGAGTGCGACTGAGACGGTTGTCGGCATCGGCTACCTGCGTCGGAGGCGACGACGTATCTTGTCAAAGACAACGAGAGGGCCTCCGTTGATCAAGTAATGGCGCACGAGGCCAAGATCATGCCGCAGCCCCGAACGCTTTCTCCGGCGTCGCGGTCGCGTGATGTGGGCTGAACCGGATGAAGAACTCGTACTGTCACCCGCATGACGAGGTAGCGTGATGAAGTCAACCAGGGGAGCAAGTGTTTCTTCCCAAAAGTAGCTCTCGCGAACCCGCCGGATGTTGTTTCGGACTTCGGTAACGAAGGTCTCGTCGAACAGGGCACGTTCTAAGGCCGCAGCGAGCGCATCCACATCCTCAGCGGGAACCACGATCCCGAGGTTGTGTTTGTCGATAAGTTCAGCAAAATGATCGCCGGCAGTCACCACCATCGGCAGTTCTGCCCACAGGTAATCTAGAATTCGGGTACGAAAAGAGAACGTGGTCTCAATATGAGAAAAATGCGTGCTCACACCGACATCAGCCTCAAGTAGATAGTTCTCACGCTCTCCATATTCGACCCAGGAATCGTTGAAGAAGACCGAGGTTCCGAGTAGCCCCAACTGCTTCGCTAGTGACCGCGACTCCCCTACGATCTCCATCTCGGGCACACCAGGGTGAGGATGCTTGGTGCCCTGGAAGAACAACCGCACTGTGTCACGACGTTGCGATAGCTGCCCCACAGCTCGGATCAGTGTTTTGGGGTCAAACCAGTTGTAGAGCCCACCACTCCAGAGTATGACCTTATCGTCGGAAGAAATCCCGGGCAGCACCCCCTTGAGAACCTCTCGCCGGTGCTGGGGAGGGGTAGACGATAAACCAAAGGGTACGACGCTTAACAAGCCGTTAAGGTCGGGGTCTCCTCGATATGTCTGAGGATTAATGCGCCCTAGGGATGCGAGCTGACCGAGCCAAAAGTGCCGTTGGCGTTCTGAGGCGCACAGGAAGAAATCACCGCGCTCCATCTGCTGATTGAGAACATCTGTCGCATCGCTGACCTGCCTATTCCACTGCGCAGCGGGGAGTTCTCGGCCCTGTTCAAGCTGTTCGAGATGCATGGGGTCGTATAGATCGACGACGAGGATCTTTTGCGAAAACCTCAGAGAATCGAAGACAGACATCGCATTGCCCTGAAACACGATGACATCCGCCGCTGCCTCTAGTGTGGCGAAAGCACGATCATCGCCCATCGTGACATGCACGAGGGAGAAAGGAGCCTCGACCTGTTCAACCCTGGAAAGACTCACAAGGGTGACCTTGCAGTAGCGGGACAGCAACTCTGCCATGTTCCAGGCACGAATCGCGGGACCGGCGATTTTCGCTCCGATGGGGTCCCCGGTGACAATCAAAACAGCGGTAGACGATGGAGCTTCGGTGACGTCAAACGCGGTAACAATATTTTCGTACCCACGGAGATACTCTTCCTCCTGAAAAACTGGAGCATCGGCCATGCCGAAGAGAGTCCAGATTCTTTGATCAGAAACTTGACGGCTCGCCTGAATCTGATCACGGGACGAGCTCAGTCCAGGCAACTGCTCAACGAACTGGTCGATCGCAAACGTTGCGGCCACAGTCTGCTTCGAAACTTCGATCATCTCTTCGTTGTCTCCGCCCGGGGTACGAAGATCGAAGGAGGTCGAATCAAGCTTTCCGCGAGTAATACCTCGTCGAATTGACAAGCTGATCGCAGCAGGTAGCGCCGCTGCCAATGACACATCGCCAATATTTTTGTAGAGGGTGAAGAGCGCGTTGCGCTCAAGAAGGTAGGTCTCTTTATACGGGCCAAACGAGCTCATCGAGGCATGGTGCTTGTGAAAGGCGAGCGAAGCCGGTTCGTAGACAAACCGCCATCCGGCCAGGTTGAGTCTCCACCCCAGGTCGACATCCTCGAAAAACATGAAAAACCGCTCATCGAAGCCGTCCAGTTGGTCATAAACCGCTCGGCGGACGAACATCGCTGAGCCTGTCCCAAACAGCACATCACGAGAAACGTCAGGCTTAGAAGGGACCGGCTCAGCCGTCAACGGCTTATAGCCCATTCCATACCAGGTCATGGCCGAGCCGATGTAATCAACAAGACGGCCATCCCAATCAAGCACGCGACTGGCCACCGCTCCGATGCGATGTGAGGTATCAAACCGAGCGATGGCGGCTCGGATCCACCCCGCATCTGGGCGAGCGTCGTTGTTCAGGAACGCAATGAATTCACCCGAGGATGCGGCGACACCGAGATTGCAACCACCGGCAAAACCTTCATTGCTGCGAGAGACCACAAGATTTATGTGTGGCGCGGCAGCGCGCAAACGAGAGGCACTATC
The DNA here is from genome assembly GCA_051646885.1 of Rhodoglobus sp. Taxonomy (GTDB): domain Bacteria; phylum Actinomycetota; class Actinomycetes; order Actinomycetales; family Microbacteriaceae; genus Rhodoglobus. The sequence goes on along the minus strand of JBOFDJ010000107.1, from coordinate 23,686 downwards.
GTCACCAGAACCGTTCTCTACGACGACGATCTCTAGTAGGTCCTGAGGCCAATCAAGATCACCCAAGTATTTGATCGCCGCAAGGGTATCATCTGTTCCTCGGAAGTTCACAAGGACAACAGAGACAAGCCCTGGTTTCAAGCTGGGCATGTAAACCTCTCATAATCGGGCCTGGAACCCAAATTCTACCAACTCGTTTCGTTCGACCTCAGCGCGTGGTGCCGTGTGCCTACTTATAGAGGTAGTTATAGAAGTCTGATTTCATGGTGATCTGGCTGTGGTACTGATTCGTCTCATCCATGACAAAGCTCATCTCGACAGGAAGCTTCGCGAGCTGATAGCCCGATCTGGTCGCAAAAAAAGTAAGCCACAGATCGTCCAACATGCGGAAGTGGTCGGGAATATCGGTGAAGAAGCGCGGATCTGCGAAGATGGCCAGCGGCAACACGCTCCCCCCAGGGCCGATGTGATCAACCCTGTCACCAACACCAGCAGGCTTTCTATTGTGATACTCGTTACTAACAATCCATGCCCACCATGCTTTGAGTAACGCCGGGTCGAACTCACTCAGTGCCGTCGAGATAAAATCTGGTTCGAAATCTTGATCGTCGTCGATGACAATCACCGCACCTCCTGAGTTATGAGATGCCAATTTTCTCGCCCAGTAGAAACGGCCAATCGACCCAACGTTATAAGGGCTGCGCGCCAGGCTCACGCGTTTTACCGCCCCTGAAGCCTCGAACTGCGCAATAACTGTTCGATAATGGGAGTGATCTGTGCGGTTATTGTTCCACAGATAGAGGTTAATCCCGCCCTCATAATCTTGGGTGTCGAGCAGGTCGAGCACATTATCAAGCCGTGAAGGTCGGTTCCATAGACACATCACAACGTCAGCTTCGCGCCCCGTTTGTGGGCCAAAATCGACGGTGTGCACCCCAAAATGACCCGCGACCAGTCGACGGGTGATCAGCTTTCGCACTAATCGACCAGAACGCCGAGCTACCCCGCCGCGAACACGCGCCAGAAATTTATCCACTGCCATGAGTTAACCCTACGTCTCTGTCAGCGATCCACCGAACGTCAGTAGACGGGACGCAGTGAAACCAAGTACAGCCTCTGCCTCGACAACTGCGGCAACACTGCGACTTATCCGCCAACCAGCCACCGAAAAATGCACAGGCTGCCTCACCGAAAGGACCCTCACGAGATCAGCGTTCGAGGTAGCCATCCCGGAACCGATGTTAAGCGTCACATGAAGTTGTGGCAATCGCACCACAACGGCTTTTCTCACCGCAGAAACGACGTCAGCCACATGAATGTAGTCACGCACAAAACCATCCCACCCGAGAAAAACAATCGGATTCTCCGGTGTAGCCGCAATAAGTTTGGACACAAGCGAGTCAGTAAAACCAGGTCCGAAGATGTTGAAGATCCTCAGAGCAACAGTTTCGCCTGAGGAATCAAGAAGCTCCTGCTCCGCCAAGTATTTCGACCGTGCATAGTCAGACTGAAGATCAATCGATGACGTTTCGGTCAAGTTTTCCTGTTGGCGGTCGCCATAAACGGCAGCTGTTGAGGCAAGGATAATGCGCGAACTCGTACCCTTAAGAGCCTCGACGAGACCCGTAGTCGAAATATGATTCACCGCAAAATCTGGGGTGGAAGGCATGTCACGCGGCACCATACCGCCAAGATGAACGACAACCGTCGGCGCTGCCTGTTCGATTGCATCTCGAATGCTCTTGGGCTTGCGCAAGTCGACCTGTACCGTCGTTGCACCAACAACCTCAGAGCGGTCAGCGAGGGAGACGAACCTCGTCAGCTGCACTCCGCTTACTAGCAGGAGATCCCTAACGACCGCCGAACCGAGCCGACCTGCTGCACCGGTGACAACAACTCGTGACATCACTGGATCGCAAACCCCATCGCTCGAAAACCCTCGACCAGTTCACCAGGTGTGACCTCATATCGCTGGGTACGAGCCAGAAGATCGATGATGTCACCGAGCCCGGCTCCTTTGTCGGCAGAGTTATTTACAACCAAGATCTTGTCGTTGGCAGTCGGCGTGACGTTCTCGAGCTCATAGCTGAGTTCTTCGAACATCTTCTCGCCAGGTCGCAGCCCAGTAATCTCAATCGTTAGTGTCGGGTCGACGGCCCGCACCAGGCTTTTCGCTAGGTCAAGTATTCGTACCGGTTCGCCCATATCGAGCACGAATAACTCTCCAGGGTTGCCCACAAAAGCGGACTGGATTACGAGCTGAGCCGCCTCATCCAAAGTCATAAAAAATCGGGTGACATCAGGATCCGTTACGGTAAGGGGCCGGTGCTCCGAAATCTGCTGGCGGAATATTTGCATCACACTACCGCTGCTCTGGATCACATTTCCAAATCTCACAGCGTTAAAAATCGTGTCAGATTCGAGCGACATCGCGTCAATAACGAGCTCGCCTAGTCGTTTAGTAACACCCATCACGTTAACGGGGTTGACGGCCTTATCTGTGGAAACGTACACAAAATGTGAAACACCGTGATGCACAGCCATGCGTGCCAGATTTAGCGTGCCACCAACGTTATTGTTGACCGCCTCAACGGGGTTGCGCTGCATCAGCGGAACATGCTTATAAGCGGCAGCATGAAAAACAACGTCAGGCGTGTGGCGGGAAAAAATTGACTCCATCGCTCCCTCACTCTTCACATCCGCAATATGAATTTCGAGAGCCTTCGCATCAGCAAGATCACGCTCAAGAAAAAAGACCCCGCTTTCGGACCAGTCGACCCCGACAACTCGGGCCGGAGCCATATTCAGCAGCTGGGAAATCAGCCGAGAACCGATCGAACCTGCAGCCCCGGTGACCAACACTGTCTTGCCGGAAATAAAAGCCTGCGAGGTCAGGAAATCATGCTTTACCGGCTTACGACCAACAAGGTCCAAAACATCAATATCGGTCAGATCATCAATATCGACGGCGTCCTTCGACAAAATGCTGTACGTACGGGGAATGATGGCAATATCAACATCGTCGACCATGATCGTCATCACAAAATCACGAACAGTTCTGGCATCAATTGATGGAATCGCGATATAGAGAACGTCAACGTGTTCTCTCGTTATTACCTCGTTGACATCCGAGAGAGCCCCAAGAATATTCTCATCGTTTGCCGCATCGTCGAGAAATCCGACAACCTCACCCCCGCGCGCAATGACGTCTGCCGCCAATGCGCGACCGGCAGCGCCACAACCGACAATGAGTGCACGTGATGTAATCACAGCGAACAGCCTTAGTGAACGTCGACAGCAATGAGCCCTTGTAGATAGGCACCGTAGCCACTTTTGTGTAAAGGTTGCGCGAGTTTCGTCAGTTGCGCATCGTCGATCCAGCCCGCGCGCCAGGCGATTTCTTCGATACAACCAATCTTGAAACCTTGACGGTCTTCAATAACACGAACATATTCTGAGGCCTGCATCATAGATTCGAAGGTCCCCGTGTCAAGCCAGGCAGTACCACGATCAAGGATCTGCACTTGCAGCGCACCCGCGTCAAGGTAGCGCTCATTGATGGTCGAAATTTCTAACTCACCACGAGCGCTGGGTTTGATCGACTTGGCGATCTCCACAACCGAGTTGTCATAAAAGTAGAGCCCGGGCACAGCGTAATTACTTTTGGGGCGACTAGGTTTCTCTTCTATCGAAATCGCCTTCATGTTGGCATCAAACTCAACAACACCATAAGAACTCGGGTTCGACACATGATAAGCGAAGATAAGCCCTCCCTTAATGACGCCATTGCCTCGTAGTGACGAGCCGAGGCCAGCACCATGGAAGATGTTGTCACCGAGCACCAGAGCGACACTCTCATCGCCGATGAATTCTTCTCCGATGATGAAAGCCTGAGCGAGACCATCGGGGCGCGGCTGCACCGCGTACTCGAGTGTGATGCCCAATTCGGAACCGTCACCGAGCAGCGCCACGAACTGCGCGTGGTACTCGGGGGTCGTGATGATCAAAATCTCACTGATGTCGGCCATCATCAGAGTCGACAGCGGGTAGTAAATCATCGGCTTGTCATAGATAGGCATGAGTTGCTTCGAGATGCCCTTGGTGATAGGCCACAGACGGGTTCCCGACCCACCAGCAAGTATTATTCCGCGCATATCATGTTCCGTTCGCTTGGTTGAGCATGCTATAGAAAGCTGTCACAGCATCCCATTGTGGCAATAAGCCCTGCTCCTGCGCCTCCGCAAGAGAAGGAGCTTCGAGATCCTTCGGCGAGAGCAATGGTTGCCCAATCTCCGACGGAAATACCAAGCCAATCTGCTCATCTAGAGGATTGATTCCATGCTCAGCAGCCGGATTGTAGGTATCGCTCACGAGGTAGCTCACCACTGCGTCTTCCGTCAGCGCAACGAAAGCATGACCAAGGCCTTCCGAGAGATAAATAGCTCTGCGATCACTATCGTCGAGCAACACAGTGTCCCACTGACCAAAGGTCGGCGAACCGACACGGATATCGATCGCGAAATCAAGCACAGCTCCATGCATTACGGTGACGTACTTGGCTTGACCGAGAGGAACATCAGCAAAGTGGATGCCGCGGACCACACCCTTCTTCGATACCGAGGTGTTGGCCTGGCGAAGAATGATCGGATGCCCCGTCACCTTAGCCAGCGTGTCAAATCTGTACCATTCGAGAAAGACTCCTCGGTCATCCACACGCTGAATAGGCGTGATCTCGTAGGCGTCGGGAATCAGTAACTCACGAATATGCACTGCGTGAGTCTACCGAAAGCATCGGCTCAGCAGGGTTTGAGATTCTGCACGTTCGCGGTCAAGGACTGAGGGCCTCCGAGGAGGGTCACTTTAGATGCTCCAAAGTTTCGAATCACTTCGAGAACGTCTGAAGACACACAATCCTTGGGAACGACAATCATCGGGGCCTTATTCCGACCTGCGAGCACTCCTCCTGAGAGAGCATCTGGGAAGTTTAATCCCGTAGCAAGAAACACTTCCGTCGGTTGTGTTGAACCAAAGGCGTTGACGGCGATGTTCTTCGAAGCGTCAAAGCGATCACTCCCCGAGATGCGAGAAGTATCAGGAGCGACACTAGCGAGAGAGGCCTGCATCCCCAGGGAGACCGAGTTGGGACCACCCGCAATAAGAATCTTCGTGACTCCCAAATCTTGGAGAAGTTTCTTCGTTGCGGAATCAAGCTCGCTGAGGGCACCGTTGACGAGAATAACCGGGCGTCCAAAAGCGCCACCAGCTGAACTTGCACTCAACGCATCAGGAAAGTTAGCTCCCGTTGCAATATATGCAGTGTGGGCACTATCCATTCCTTGAAAGACAGAACGCACAATATTGCGGGAGGCCTCGTATCGATCAGCCCCTCCTAATCTCTCGATGTTCGGCTGGATACTGGCAAGGTCATCAAAAACAGAAGATGACACTGAATTTACGCCCCCGACAACGACAATTTTTTTGGGGCGAAGACGAACTATCTCGGCGCGAACATCAGCGGGAATCGCATCCCGGAGTGTCAACATGAGAACACCACCTTGAACGGCTGCGGCTGGTGTCGCAGATAAAGCATCAGGATAATTCAGCCCCGTTGCCACATAGACCACATCGATTTCAGCTGGACTGGGAAAGCTTCGCTGTGCGATGGAAACGCCGACGGCAAAACGGTCACTTCCCGAAATGCGACTCGACACTCCAGTGACCGTAATCGGCATGGTGATAGGTGTTGAGCGTGACCAGCCAGAGACTCCCACTATGGACAGGGTGTGAGCACCCGGCGCTACCCCTGCGAGCGGGATGCGCCAGCTACCGCCCGAAAGGGAAACGGTAGAGAAAGGGGTGACGGCTCCGTCGAGGTAGGCACTGATTTTCTGGGAACCCGCAGAACCTGCAAGTGTTCCTGTTACATAACCGAGATTCGTTATCGGGGTTGCCGAAGGCGAAGTAACAACGGGGGTCGGAACAGTGACAGCAAGCTCCCAACTCGATCCGTATACGCTGTCCACGCTCTGTGATCCCCCACCAGAAACCATCGGGAACATCCCTGAAACGAAATCTTCATGACCACATTGCACGGCATCGGCAGCCCAAGAGGTGATTCCTACCGCAGCGGAGTTGACCACAGCCGCGCCCCCACTGTCGCCGAACCTTGTGCACATAGTGGTCACAATTGAGTTAACAGAAACCCCACCGACATTGACGGGCTCATCAACTGCGAGGACCTCTCCGCAGGTCCACCCCGTTGTACTGCCAGATTTACAGATCGGCGAGCCGACGATAGCGGCCGACTTTGTTGTGACGGCGACTGGGCTGGATGAGAGCGGAGCTCCGGTGCCACCACCCCAGTTCAGCACTGCGGGCTTCGGCGAAACACCATTGTTACCAATGCTGATTCGCCCAACATCGTAACCAGTGCGCCCCCCACCGAAGGCGACAGTGCCTGGAACGGGCGTGCCCAGAATGGATCCCTGAGTTGCCGCACTCAGCGGCTGGTCAGGATAGGTCATGGTGAGGGCACGAACATAGTTCTGCACCCCGGCGACACAATGGCCAGCACTGATAAATTGTGGTTCGCCATTCGAGGTGGCAAAACCGTTAAAGCCATTGGTGCAACGAAAGGCGCTTGCACCGGAGTCAAAGTAGTACCCCTGCCCACCATAGAAGTCAGATACAGGGTTCGCAGCGAACGACAGGGCAACATCAGGCATCACAAAAGGTTCCGGTTTGCCGACAACAGCGATAGCCCCCGATGCCTCGACCAGAGGAACGTCTGCTGCTGAGAGCACATTGACAGTCAGAGTCGTCTCGTCGAGACTCGAGCCAAGAACCTGAACCCCGGTGTTTTCGAGAGAGTCGACCACAGCGACGGCCTGAACCGCAGCCGATGACTGGGCAAGATACTCTTCGCCGCTAAGACCGAGATCGTCGCTAAGACTTGCGATCAATTCACCAGGGAGCAATTGTGCCGCCGCAACAAAATCGGAGGCTCGGTATTCCCCCATAGCCTCGGGGGCAACCTCATCACCGTGGACTGGGGGCACTGGAAAGCTCACCATGGCCCCACACAGTACAAATGTTGCCGTGACCGCGACCAGCCTGTTGTGGATCATGGACCCTCTGAGAACTTGACCCGCCATAAGAACCCCCCGATTCTTTGCATTGACCCAAAGCGCTTATCGCGGGTAACCCCCGCGATACACTCCCCCAGTAATGCTATTGGCGCCCACACGCCAAAACAATGGCTACCCCGTACCCCGTTGGGGGAGCAATATTGGCCTGCAGATGTCTCGCGAGCTGCGCACTACTATTACTACCCCAAAGAGAGGGGTCAGCCACCCAAAACCCTCTAAGCCGCACCACATCAGTGGGATGATGCCACGATGGGGGCTTTATTATCAATATCTGCAATGGGGGGACGCCGAAAGCGTCAGCACCACTTAGCTCAATGGACCCGAGGCGTTGTCACCACAACTGTCTTAGCGGCGTTGATGGTTGGAATAGGAGCTACTAGTGCGCCCGTGTCATCAGTGAATGCGGCGACAGCGAGCAACTGGGATCCTGGTTACATCATAGACGACAGCATTTTTTATGACTCGACTTCGATGGGTGCCAGCGAAGTTCAGACGTTTCTTGACGGGCAGGTTTCCCGATGCCAGTTAGCGGCATACTTATGCCTGAAGGGGTACGGTAAGCCTACTGAAACGCGGGCTGCCGACCGCTACTGTGCCGCATATCAAGGGGCCCCATACCAAACCGCAGCCCAGATCATCGACGGGGTGGCGCGGGCATGCGACATCAATCAACGGGTTCTCCTGGTTCTTCTGCAGAAAGAACAAGGACTCGTCACTTCTAGTGCCCCGTCAGCACGAGCTTTTGAGGCGGCCACAGGAATGTCCTGCCCGGATACCGCCGAGTGCGACCCACAATTTGCCGGCTTCTTCTATCAGGTATATTTTGCAGCCCGCCAGTTCCAGATCTATCGCCTTAACCCTACGAGCTTCAGATATCAGGCCCAGCGGTGGAACAACATCCTGCTGAACCCTAACGCTGACTGCGGCACCCAAAGTGTTTTTATCGCCAACCAAGCAACCGCAGCTCTTTATATCTACACACCGTATGTGCCCAATGGACCCGCGCTCGCTAACCTTTACGGCGTTGGTGATAGGTGCTCTTCCTACGGCAATCGCAATTTCTGGAGGATTTTCACTGATTGGTTCGGCAACCCCCAGAGCTACAGCGTCGCCGATGGCCTTATGTCCTACTGGAATTCATCCGGTGGTGCCACCGGACACATGGGAAAACCGATCTCGTACCTAGTGACCGTGTCCGACCATGGCGGCGGCTCGTACCAGCGTTTCCAAGGTGGTACTGCTTATGCCAGTTACCAGGCCGGAACTGCCTTCGTCGCCAATAATGTGATTGGCGCTAAATATTCTGAGTACTCCGGGCAGGCAGGGCCGCTCGGCTGGCCCTCATCAGAGCAGATGTGTGCGCCAAACGGAGTATGCTTCCAGGTCTTCACAGGAGCAACTATCACCACGTCCGCCAGCACGGGGACCCACATAGTGGGAGGTGGTCTTAGCACATTCTGGGCCCAGTCCGGTGGCCCCTACACGCTTGGTGCCGCACTCGCTCCCTCTGACTACTCTCAAGGAGCGAACGGGATTGGGTGGGCGCAGCGCTTCCAAAGGGGAACGATTGTTCAGAGCGTGGCTGGCACTTACGTGATCCCCCGCAACGGGATCGAAGATCTATGGCTGAGGTCGGGGGGAGGGCGCGGATTCTATGGTTGGCCAACAGGTCCGTATAGCTGTGTCGGCGATTCTTGCGCCCAACCCTTCCAAGGAGGAGTGCTCTCGTCGACGCCCACCAACGGCGTGCATTCGATACTGTGGGGATTCGAGTCCTATTGGACACAGAGCGGCGGACTCAACGATCTCGGGGCCGCCCTCACCGACATACGCGGCAGCAGCATAGCGGGCGGCGGCTGGGTCCAACAGTTTGTCTCGACCGCCGTTACGGTGCGCCCAGACGGTACGACAATCCGTGTTCCCTACGGCGGCATCTGGAACACATGGATCGGCACCGGAGCCGAGGCCGGATATGGATGGCCCGTCAATGCCTCTACCTGCGTGGAAGCCGCCTGCGGCCAACGCTTCCAACACGCGGAAATCACCACATCTCCGCAGGGAAACTTTGCAATCATTGGAGGTTTTACCATTCCGTGGGAGACGTTCGGAGGACTGAATACCGTCGGGCCCGCGTCTACCTCGCTGCGCAGCTCCCGGGCGAACGGCGGCGGATGGTCGCAGCAGTTCACTGGAGGTGTTATCACACAAACTTCTGGAGCCGCAGCAATATTTACTCCGACAAGTCCAATTCTGAACACCTGGCAGTTCTATGGGGCAGAAACAACCTGGCTTGGCTGGCCAGTCGCAGCGCAACAGTGTGACGGCGCGACCTGCACCCAGCGGTTCCAATATGGCAACGCCCTGTCAAACTCTGGCGGTGTGATGTTCACCCGCTGACCACTCCTTGATCGTGACTGTGGTGCCGGGGCTGTACTGGTAGTTTTATATCCGATCAGAGCACCCCACTAATCAGCGAATTAAGCCCGGTCGTTCTGGAGACCAAGGGTGATGGAACCTTTATCATCGTCGGCCATTCCGGCACTTATGTTTGGGAATATAGCTTGCCTCAGCACCACACCGACCCCACATCTACTGTGATTAGTTCTCAACCTACTGAACCCAGATTTCGCGGTGTGCCGCATACTCTCCTTGCGGGCGTTGTCGCTTTTTTTATTGCGTGGACTCATGGGCCGGCCCCGAGTTTTGTCTACGACGGTGCACAATACTGGGGTGGCGCAGCAGCCTTGGCTGCCGGTGAAGCGCCCCTTATTCCGGGCGTTTTGACCATGCGCGGCGTGTTCACGACTCTTGTTTATCTGCCGCCTGCCGTCGTGACGGAGTTGATTGGGCCGGGAGCGGCGATCTGGACGGTGCTCGCATGGAACGCAATGCTGAGTGCTGTGGTGTTTAGCATGCTCATCCCGCGTATCGCGGGCCTGGTTTCACCTAAGCTGACCTCCTCACCGCCGCCTTTGCGCATCTGGGTTTCGACTGTGGTAGGCAGTGCCATGCTGGCCGGATTCGCGCGGTTTCCGCTCGTCGAGGTCTGGGCGGTCTCGCTGGCGCTCGCAGGGTTCTATGGGCTCATAGTCGCACGACGTTGGTATTGGCTTACGCTTGCAGGTCTATCGCTAACAGTGGCAGGCAATCTGCGGCCATCGATGATAGCTCCTGTGCTTCTCGCCGTCGCGGTTCTCAGCATTGTGCGAGCCAAGCCGATTGCCACCGCCGCGCCTGCAGCGGCACTTGCGGTCGCACCTCAGATCATATTCAATGTGCTCACATGGGGCCTCTGGAGCCCGGTGCCGCCTCATACTGCATCGCTTATTGCGGTGCAATCTGCAGCAGCTCCTCATACACTCCGTTATGACACTGTGCCATTCGCCGGGCAACATCCCCAACAGTGGTATTGCGACCCGCAGTATGCTGCGCTTCTTGCAGACGACCGGCAACCTCGCAATCAGTTCGAGGTGATCGCCTCCGCCTTCCAACACCTGCCCGACTCGTTGTGGTTCCTCCTGAGAAAGGCCGCAGCTGGCCTGCACTGGTCGTTGGCGACTCCCTATGAGAACCCACCAGACCAATCGGTGAACGCGATGGCCATATTGGTTATCACTGTCTCTACATTCGGCGTGACGGCACTTATCCTGCAGGCGATCCGCACCCGCTCTCATCGGCGATCGCTGGTCACGACACTGGCGATGCTGGCGTTCTTGATTGGAGCGCTCGCCACGCTTGTCCTCTCCACGCCGGAAACTCGTTTCGCTGTTCCCATCGTGCTGCTCGGACTGGTAGGCGTGGTCTCGGTCGCGCCAGAGCTGAAACAATTACGAGCACCGTCCCGCAGCGAGCTCTTCGCGGCTGGATGTGCATTGTTGATCGCCATAGGTCTAATAATGGCAAGCACCGAAGCGTTGGGGCACGACATGCCACCCGGGCCGCTTGCTGACGCGACCGCCTGCGTGAAAGATTAACAACCGGTGCTACTCGACCCGGCCACAGTCTCGACCGCGCCGGAGACTACTGCTTCAGTTGTCGAGTAAGTTCGATGAATTCAGCGTAGTCACGGATATAGTCAGCGTCTTCGTAAGGATGTGAAGCAAAAACGGCGAGAACGGCATCCGGGGTGTACTTGTACTGGGTACCCCAGGTCATCGGCAGCATGTGCAGGCCGACTGAAGGGTCATCGAGCAGGTACTCCGCACGCGATACGCCGTCATCAACAATGCACGAAACGCTACCGTGCAGAGCCACCAGAAACTGCTCGCAGCGCCGGTGCGCATGAGCACCACGCACCTCCTTCGAGGGCACACCATAGACGAAAAAAACACGGCGGGCGTCGAACGGCAAATCGGCTGGGAGATCCATGGGCAGAAGACTGCCACGAGTGTCGCTGACCGTGCGCAGCGGGGTGAGCTCACCGTCGGCCACCGTTCGTGCTGTATCAACTGCTATAACCGCTTGGCTCGGTGTCTCGGCGTAGCCCACGATGCGTGCGGGATTGCCAACCACGATGGCATACGGAGGAACGTCTTTCGTGACCACAGCCCCAGCACCAACCATGGCGCGTCGTCCGATTCGAACACCGGGGAGAATCACCGCTCCACCACCGATCGAAGCACCGTCCTCAATGACAGTCTGGGCGAAAGAATCCGGATACTGCTTGCTCCGGGGGAAGGGGTCGTTGGTAAAGGTGACGTTCGGACCGACGAAAACGTCATCACCCAGACGAAGACCGTCCCACACTTGCACACCCGACTTGAGGGTCACACGATCACCGATAACGACATCGTTCTCGACAAAAACATGGTCGTTGATATTGGCATCCGCGCCGATGCTAGCGCCTGGAAGCACATGGGAGAAAGCCCAGATCCGGGAGCCGAGCCCTACGTTGACACTCTCGCAGATACCGAGGGGGTGGACAAAATACTGTGGTGCATCAGTCACTGATGAACTCCTCATCGTTCCTACGAAAGACTAGACGACCAGCAATGAAGCCCAGCGGTGCCGTAACGAATATACTCAGCGCGTTCAAGAATTGTGGCCACTCGAACCATCGAACCACGGTCACGCAACCCAACCCGACCAAATAAATCACGACATAGCAGAAAGCGTAGAGCAAGGTCGCCCGCCGCGACGCAGCACGCGTAAATACCCATCGGCTCGCGAAAATCGTCGAATAGGCGATGCCCGCCGCGAAGGTAATGGTGTACGCGAGCCATCCCTCCATGAAGTAGCTGAGGGTCACAAGCAGCGCCGTGGTTACGAGGGTGTTGGAACCACCGACAACGAGGAAACGCCAAGCAGCAGCAATGGCGGAGCGGGGATGTGCAGTGGTGCTCACCATTGATCGCGGCTCATGACGATAGAGGTCGGCCTGCCCTTCGTGTTCTCGAATATGCGCCAGATGTATGCGCCGACGATCCCAATCGAGGTGATCGTCAGGAATGTCGAGAATAGCACCACGAGCATGATCGGTGCATAGCCGGGCTCACTGATCGCGCCGCTGACCGAAAAGGCGAGGACGACCACAGCAAGAAACACAACGACGATGATTCCGATAAGACCAGTAAGCAGAAGTAGATCCAACGGGAGGTTTGTGAACGAAAAAACACTGTCTAAGAGATACTTGACACGCTTTCGGAAGGTCCAACTGCTTTTTCCGTGCTCACGGAGCTGACGGCTGTAGGGGATCTCCGCACGACGGAACCCCACCCAGTACAACTGGGCGATGAGGCTCGAGTTTGCCTCAGGGAGCCGCACCAGCTCCTGTGCCACTGCTCGACTGCAGCCAAAAACATCTACGCCACCGGCGGGCATGTCACGGATGACGGAACGGCGATACAGCGCCCAGAACGCCCGTGAACTCATACTGGACAGAGCAGGGTCGTCGCGTGACACTCGACGACCAACCGCGACATCCACCGCACCCGAAGCGAGAACCTGCTGGAACTCCACCATGAGTTCCGCAGGCTCCTGCAGATCGGCGGCCATCACACCGATAGCCTTGCCTTTAGCGAAAGCCAACCCAGTTCGGATCGCGGCAAACGAGCCGAAGTTGCGGGAGTGTTGCAATAGCTGAGAGCGGAACGGCACTGCCGGAAGGGCCGCAGCGAGCAGTGCGTGGGAGTCATCAGGTGAACCGTCCACGACGAATACCACCTCGGTCTCTGCAGGGAGGTTCGGCATCAGCTCACCGAGGCGTTCGAGGAGAGGTGCGATGTTCTCCTCGTTCCGGAAAACCGGAATCACGATAGAGAAGTCGGTCACGCCAACGCCCTGATCGCCGCACACACTCGGTCGACCTCGTCGTCAGTGAGCTCAGGAAATAGAGGCAAACTAAAAACTTCCTCGCAAGCGGAGACTGTTGCGGCCAGCTCTACTTCAGGTGAGAAGTGCGCGAACGCCGGCTGTGTCCAGTCGGGAAGCGGGAAGTGGATGTCGGTCGGGATTCCAGCTGCTGCGAGCGCTGCGCGCACCTCTCCGCGGCGGGCGCTGCGCGCGACCGCAAGGTGGGCAACGTGCGCTCCGCCTTCTGCGGGCAGAACAATGAGAAGTTCAGGATCAAGTCCAGCCGCAGCCACACGATACTTTCTGATGATCTCACGACGTCGCGCGTTCAGTTGGTCGATGGATCGAAGTCGGACTCGCAGAAACGCAGCCTGCAACTCGTCGAGACGAGAATTCACACCACCTTGAAGGGTCGCGCGATACTTAGAATCCCACCCATACTGGCGCAGACGGCGAACGGTCTCAGCCGTTTGGGCAGTCGCGGCAACAACCGCTCCGCCATCGCCGATCGCTCCGAGGTTCTTTGTTGGATAGAAGCTGATGGTCGCGGCATGCCCGAAGGTGCCGGCGTAACGTCCGTTGCGGACAGCGCCGATGGCCTGCGCACAGTCTTCGACGAGCGCGATGCCCCGCTCATCGCACAATGTACGCAGCGCCGCGACATCCCCTAAATGGCCATAGAGATGAGTAACCACGACGATGCCAACGCGCTCGCTGAGCCGATCACGCACAGTATCAGCGGTCAGACAGAGAGTCTGCGGGTCGATATCGGCGTAACGCGGGATGAAGCCAGCGCGCACGACCGCTGTTGACGTGTAGGCCCCGGCATTACCGGCTGTGACAACGGTGTCTCGTTCCACCGGCATCACTGCCTTAATGGCAAGCTCAAGAGCATCGGTTCCCGACGCGACGCCGAGCGCAGCCTCGGTGCCGAGATATCTGGCCAGTTCTGCCTCAAATGCAGCATGCTGCTCACCGTGGATCGCGTAACCCGAGTCGATCACCGCAGCCGTCACCTCCAGGAGAGCCCTGCGATCACGTGCCATGCCGCGAGAAAGATCGTTGAACGGTATCGAACCTGGGCTACTCATTTGAATTCCTTTGTCTCAAAATCGTTCGTGTCAACTCGTCCAATGTAAAACTCAACAGCACCACGATCGAGCGCAAGAGAGCCCTCCGGTCGGAGGTTTAGTCCCTTGCTCGAAGGATCGCACGTCACACCACCTGACGGGAGCGGGTATGCGGAGGACTCGGGGAAACACAGCCAGACCTTCGTCGGGTCTTCATGGAAAATAATCGAGGCACCCTGAAGGTACTGCAACGGAAACGTATAGAGGTAGCCGAAAGTCCCGGAGTGATCGACAACGATAACGGCTTCCTCGCCTTTAGCTTCTTCCACTGCTGCCGAGAGAGCGCCAAGAAGACGATGTTGGGTTTGCACATAGGTCTGCCAACGCGAAATCCCGATCAGACATCCCGCGACAGCGACAACCACGAGAAGAATCACAAAAATCGCTTCTAGTCGAGTTGGGTGGTCTCGAGTCGTTATAGGCCAAATCGCGAGCGCCACGACCAGAGCCAGCGAGGTGGTATACCCGATCCGGTCGATGTCTTGCAACCAGGCGATAGAACCGAAAAAGACAACTGCGCACATCGGGCTGATGATCGCAACGCCTGCCATTAGCCATCCGGCAGAGTTGGGTACCGTCTTTGTCAGAGAAAGAATCGCACCAAGGACGATGATGGCGAGTAGGCCCAAGACCAGAAGAGTTCCGCTGTTGATGAAGGTCCCGGCGATGTAGTGAACCAGTTCGCGTGCGCTCTTGACGACTGCAACCTGAATATTGGCCAACTCGTAACTATTCGTCCCTGTTGGAGTTACCAACCGGACAATGACAATGGAATACAGTGCCATCACACTGGTCGAGACGATTGCCGCTACGACGACTGCTATCCGCCGCCGCCAGCTCGAAGGGATCACGAGAGCAACGGTGAGCGCCATGAGCGGGGCCACAACCGCCGGGCCTGGATAGACGGCAAAGCCGAGAAGAAGAACCACACAAGTGCCTACGAGCCATCGTGCACGACCCTGCTGAAGCCATCGAATGATGAGGCCAAGGGCGATCACCAGAGCAAGAGCTGCCGTCTGAGCTGGCAAGAATCGCTGAAGGAAGCCAGCCGGCCACAAAGGGTGGAGCGCGAAGAATAACCCGACTGCTATGTTGACCCAAAACGAACGCGAAGCTGATCGTAGGGCCCACAACACGCTGAAAAACTGTAGGACAGCGACCATGCCCATGATGACAAAAATTCCCGTCGGACTGCCGCCGACGATAGCGAGACCAAGCATGGTCGGCAAAAGGTGCAGAGGGCGACTAACCGTCCATTCGACATAGGCGAATAAAACACGCCACCCGCCAGTCAGCTGCCAGTCGCGCGCGAGGGCCCATTCCTCTAAGAGTCCCATCTCCCAGGGCCGAAAATGAGCAGCGAAGACCATTAGTGCCCCTAGTACCATGACGGCGGGACGCACCCAGGTGAAATTCCGCAGAAAGGGACTAGAAGCTCTTTTTGACGCTAGGTTTTTCAGCCCGCTGGCTAAGAACATGCTTTTCATCAAGGTCCATCCTGCGAGAAGATTATTGTTGAATGCTGCCTGAACGACAGGTTCAAATCCGGCCGAGAGCCACTGCTTTCATCCACGGAATCTGCTCTCAATCGCAGTAATCAATTGCCGATAATTGATCAATTTAAGGCCTAGGGGACCGGCGGAGGGGCCGGGTTGTTCAGGTATCGTTGGGCAAATTCTAGAATCACGACACTGGGTCGCAATTGGTCTGAGAGCTCCACAATGTTCGCTGTTTGGTTCGGGTCAAATAGGTAATGTTGAACCTGCCACGTCTGCGCGAAGGTTTGCGAAACGGGAATCGACATGCTGTCCGACATCGAATCTCGGACAAGCAAAAGGGATTTGTCACGCTGCGCGCCGACTGTTTTCGTACTCAAAGGTAGATCCAGCAGACCTAATCGTGTGGAGCCGTCAACTTTCTGGGTGAGGGCATCCTTCTTGGTAACTTCGAATGGCAAGAGGGGCTCCGCGTAGACAGGAACAGTCCAATCGGGAACCGGATTCTCAACACCGTAGACGGCGAACTCGCTGAGGTCGGAGCTGGTAGTGATCGACGATATCGCTGGATCCTCAAAAGGCCCGAGCTCCGGGGATACTTTGTTCAAACAGCGTGTAATTGCACCCCATCCCACCACAGCACCGTAGTCTGTCCAATGGCTGTTAACTCGACTGTAGACTGGATTTTCTATACTTGCGTTTCGCAAGTCTCCCCGGACATCGATGATCGGCAAGGCCGGGTGATTAGCAATAATTTGGTCCAGGGGCCCCGAACCTCGAATACCCTGAGCCCAGTTCGGAAGTTTCTGGGGGTACACCTGCCACTTCGTAGGTCCGATCACTACGTAAAAAGGGATATCCATCGCCGCCAATTTTGTTTGAACCGACGAGATGTAGTCCGCCCATGCTTTTACCTCGACCTCAGACAATACCCGGCGACCAATCGCCTGGGACAGACTCATATCAACATAATCACCCCAGTCGACGTATCCGTCTATACCGAGGACATACTCTTCGCCCAGCTCGCCGAGGTGCGCCTGCCAGACGGCTTCAGCAGACGCTGCGTCACCTTCCAGCCATGGCTCTTGTGCAGGTGGCTCTACCGGAGTGCGGCATTCTTGCGCGAAACCGCCCGCCGTCGTGTTGCCCGTGACCGCCGCAGCCTCAGACAAGCTTGGTGCCGGGAGCGGCAGCGTGGCGAGATGCCGTTTGACAACCACGCCACCCACAACCAAGAGCACAGAAGCTAACAGGAGAGCCACGATGGGTGCATAACCTAAGCGTGACAAGAATCTTGTGCGACGGGAGATGTCTTGACCCGGAGGGAGTTCGCGAAGGCTCACCGACCGCCCCCAGACGAATCCCGCGATAACTTTGCCATACGGGTAAATGAATATCGAGAATTGATCATAAGGCTCTTCGCTCGATCACGACCGCGCTCGAGTCTCGTCAATAATCGAGACAGAGACCGTGGCGTCCAGTTCTTGAGGCTCATGGCTGGCTTCTCGATCGCATGCCAACTAATGAATGCCCAAACATGGCAGGCAACGACAATCACAACATGGTAAGCCACCCAACCGAAGCGCTGAAGCTCGAAAAAAGCAGCGAACTGCATCAGAGGCCAGGCCGACAGATAGATTCCATAAGAAAAATCCCCGAATCGCTCCCATCGCTGCAGAAACGTCGCCCGAATTGCTACCCACATGAGCACGTAGCAGAAAAGGTACTGACCGATGAGCAGCCATCCTCCGGTCGCATACGTCCACGCACCGATGACTGCCGCCACCGCAGCAATTCGGTCATCAATGATGACGTGCTCGCCGTAAAGCGAGAACAGCATCCCGAGGGCGAACGGCGCGAAAAGCAGCAGAACACGGAAATCCCCGAGCAAGGGATTGATCGCTCCGAGTTGGACGACGTTCGTCCACTGCAATGTCGCGAGACCGATGATTACTAAGGCGACGATGCCTCCCACACGACGATTCACGAGCGCGCCGACCATACCAAGAATACCTACAAGGATGTACGCCTGAAACTCGTAAAGCAGCGTCCACGCCGAGCCGTTCCAGGTTGATGCCCCGTAGACGGTCGACCCACCCATTCCCGCGATATTGGGCTGGTCGATCATCAGCCACATATTGTTGATGAAATAGGTGAGCGGTGAATCGGATGTAGCGCCGAAATACCCCGCGGAAGTGCCCGCTTCGCGCTGCCAAGCAATCGGGCCCAAAATGAACGCAGTCACGATAAGTGTCAGCCACCATGCCGGGATGATGCGCATGGCCCGTCGCCAAAAGTATCTCAACGTTGACGAGCGACCCATCCGGCTCTTGGTGATGAGGAAACCGGAAAAAAAGAAGAAACCAGCGACAGCAACGCCACCGAAAGATTGCTCGGTGCTCCACTGAGTACCAAGATCCTTGCCCCCGTAGAACCCCGCAAGAGGACCGGCGTGCGAAAAAATAACCATGAAGGCCATGAGCCAGCGTAAAAAGCCAATGCTATTAGCCTGGGGGTCAAAAGCTTCAACGAGGGTACGTTGTTTCAGTAAAGTCACTACAAAACTTCCTTCGTTCTGACCCGACGGTGGTCTTTCGCTTCTTGCACCTCAGCAACATGCTGCTCAGCATCAACCAGAGTGCCCTCGGGTACGGGCCCTAGCGACAGCGGCTCCTCGTGCACCTTAGGCCCTCGGCCCACAGCTCCCCTCAGACCTCTGGTCGCAGCGCGCAGCGCTAGGTACAGCGGTCGGAAGGTGCGTGCCACTTTTGGATGCCGGAGATTGATATAGATTCGGGCGAAGCCAAACACTCCATCCCGAATCACCAACCCCCCGTCACGAAAGTAGGGAACCTGCCATTGCGCCGTCCCAGGGGCGGCGGAGGCGATCTGGTCGAGTTTGTATTCGAGGAAGGTATGGCTGATTGCCGCATACTCGCTATTAGCAACGGTTCTCGGATGGTAGCCGAGCTCAGCCGCTGCGTAGGCAAGAATGCGTTCCTGGACATGCGCCAGCCCGCCATCGCGATGCTCCGTCTCAGCAAAATAGTCGGTGTAATCCCACTCGACATCAGTGAGGAGCCGGATAGCTTCAGGTCGCACAACCCACATAGCACCCATAGGAGCGAGAGGCGAGACATCATCGAGCGGGACGTGAATGCCGAGACGCTTATTCAGCTCGGCAGTTGGCTCCTTATTTGCGTACCAAGCTCCACCCAGTGTCGGAAAACCCATATGAATTGTTGGTGGGAAGACAAGACCAAGCCCCGGATGCTGTTGGAACAGTGCGATGAGATTGGCCACATAACCCGGCGAGTGGAGAATGTTTTCCAACTGCTGGCGCTTGAAGAAATCACCGATATGCGCGTCGCGCTGCACTGTCTTCTTGGAGTGAACCTTGAAGATCAAGTCGTAGCCGCCAGTGGTAATGACATCACGGCAGGCGACAAAGAAAGCACTGAGATCTCGGCCACGATTTGAGGGCAACACCCTGATTTCGTATTTCTTGATCTGCGGGTCCGCTCGCGCTGTGAGCACTGACTCGATGTGGTGTGCTTTTTCCTGGCTCGTGGTGGTTATGTATAGGTCGAACGGCTCGGGAAGGTATGAGACCGCCTTCAGGAGTTCATCCGTCATCTCTTCGTAGTAGATGTGCACCACTGCAGCCAGGCTCAGCGGCGCGGACTTATCGTAAGAAATATCGGTATCAGGCATGATCTCAAGTAACGAGGCGTTGGTGTTGAGCACCCGAGGCTCGGCGCTGCGAACAACATCCGAGAGAATCATGTCAACTGGATAGCCACCCTTAGCCGCAGAATCCATGAGCCATCGACCAACAACGGTATTGGAGTCGAGGTACAGCGGATCGTGAAAAAATGGCCGACGTTTGAGAACAGGGCACCCATCCTCAATGAGCTGCAACGCGCTGTCGAAAGCGGGATGCACCGTGGGGTAGTTCTCCGGCGCAAACGCGAGCTGATGCCGGTAGCCACGCGAGGCGAAGTGGGAGGTGAAACGTGACTCATGATTTAACACCGAGCCTACATACGAGGTGATCATCGGCATATCGCGCCAATAGTCGCGCCACTCCCCACTGAGGAACAATCTCGGACGCACGGCGATCCAATGCGATTGGATGTGGGGTGCTAATGGCGGAAGCTTCGAATCAAAGGGGTTGAAGGATGCGCCGCCGTGCTCGGTGATCCCCCAAAAATCGAGTTCGAGCTGCTCCATCTTCTTAAACACAGGCTCGAATGGCCGAACTGGCCCGTACCACGTGTAGTTCATCAGAATGAGCTCGTCGTACTCGGCGAGGCGCTCTTCACCAAATTTCTCTAGTGCCTCTTTGTAGCCCCAGACGTCGAAGCCAATGTTTTCTCGTGTCCAGACGTGATCGGCGACCGATTCGAGTGTGTGGCGGCCTTCATCAGTCAACGGTCCGTTGGAGATAACGACGATTGTTTCGGCGAAGGGCCGCAAACGTTCGAGCTTGTACGGCACATAATCCCCGACTATGCCCCGCGGCTCGAAATAAAGATAGAAGATAACTCGACGCCCACCTGGCCGGAATCGTACAGGCACGCTATCAGTCATCGAACAACCCCAACTACATCACGCGAACAGCGATTCTCAACCACTCGAACGTACTCCCCGGTTTGCATCATCGATTCGAAATTTTCTGCCTCGACCCGCGCTGTTCCACGATAAATCACCGGAAACCGACCCACTTCGAGGTACCTCTCATTTGTTGCGGAGATCTTATTTCTCCGCGGGCACCCGAGCCGAGTGCCATGGATTCCCCACAACGGTGTCGTCGCGGAAATAAGGACCGGGAACAACAATATTGCTTTTGGCCCGGTTGATCTTCCTTGACCGGGGCTTCTGTCATGTTCTTATCAAACCCGACCACACCACAGGATCTAGACCTAGACACGTAACAAGAAAGTACCAGTCTACTGCTGATCTTGCCGTTCGAAGAAACTGTAGAATCTGAGGGAAGAACCGGGCTGTAAGGGCACGGAGTGAGTTCTCCCAACCGTAAACGTAGGCGTGTTAACTATCGGGTGAGTCACACCGGCTTACCCACCGTGATTATTCTTGCGGATCGCGGAAAAACGAATCCTCGTATGCCTGTATAGTCGGGGCCGCATCACCCGCCGCCATGAGTTCACCACGGTTGATCCACGCTGCCTGATCGCACATCTGCTGGACTGTATCCATCGAATGGCTCACGAGAATCACCGTCTTACCAGCAGCCTTAAGGTCCCGGAATCTCTGGAAACACTTTTCTTGGAATTCAGAGTCCCCTACAGCGAGCACCTCATCAACAACCAGAATGTCCGGATCAACGTTGATGGCGATAGCAAAGCCAAGCCTCACGTACATACCCGAGGAGTAGTTCTTCACAGGCTGGTCAATGAACTGTTCAACCCCAGAGAACTCTACGATCTCATCGTATTTACGCGTGACCTGTTTCTTGCTCATACCGAGAATCGACCCATTGAGGAAAATGTTCTCGCGGCCAGATAATTCAGAGTGAAAGCCGGAGCCCACTTCGAGCATCGCCGCGACTTTTCCGAAATGCGTGATTTCTCCTGAACTCGGATAGTAGATGTTAGCCAAGCATTTGAGGAGTGTCGACTTGCCCGATCCATTGCTGCCGATGAGCCCGAACGTGGACCCAGCTGGAACATCGAACGAGACGTCTCTGAGCGCCCAGAAGTCTTCATGCACCGACCTGCGGCCACGCATTATTGCAGACTTGATGGTCTGATTGCGCTCATGATAGAGCCGGAAACTTTTGCTGACTTGGTCAACACGCACGGCGATATTGCTCACAGCGCCTCCGCAAGATTCTTCTCATTGCGCCGAAACACAATGACTCCTAGCACCGCAGAAGCGACGGCCCATGCCAAACAGATCAACATTTCGATACCGTCAGGCCAGCGATTATCATAGAGGACCTGACGGAATACAACAATGAAGTGATCCATCGGATTCAAGCGATAGATATCGATAAGAGTGATGGATGTGCCAGCCAGCGCACCGACGCTTTTCGATGCTTCTTCAACGAGGGAGATCGGATAAATGATGGGGGTCAGATACATACCGATCTGCAGGGCGATGGATAAGAACCACTGGGTGTCGCGAAAGTAGACATTAGCAACAGCGAGCATGAGTGCAATTCCTGCGCTGAAGATGGTGAGCAGGACCATAATCAGTAGTAAAAGCGGAATCCACGGCAGCACGAAAGCCCCGGCAATCGAGAGTGCGATGACGAGCACGCACATCTCGAACAGCCAGTTATAGGCCGTGGAGCCAACCACGGAGAATGGCAGCACAATACGAGTGAAATAAACCTTTTGAATGAGCCCCGCGTTGGCGATGAGGGATCCGGCACCAACGGTAACAACCGTCGAGAAAAATATCCACGGCAGAAGGCCGCACAAAAGCCATAAGGCAAAGACATCCAAACCGCTGGGATCACCGGGCAACGGGTTGGCCCGGAAGATGAGCCCAAACACGAATGTGTAGATCAGCATCAACGCCAGAGGATTCACAAGGGACCAGAGCTGACCGAAGATTGTACGGCTGTACTTGCCCTTGACCTCGCGAGACACAAGGTTGATGAGAAGCTCGCGTGACGCGAATACTTCTTTTAGATAATGCATGTAACCTCAAAATCTGGGACGGGCTGCACACCAATCTACTCTAGAACCGCTGTGCGCCCATGATCGCGTCGAAGCTGTACTGTTCGGGATCGAGAGGACAGTTCCCAGGGGATAATTGCTTTGTGAGTCACCCCCGTGTGGTGACGTGAAAGAAAGTTGCGCTAGACAATGAAAATACTCGTTACCGGCGGCGCCGGCTTCATCGGCTCGAACTTTGTTCGCCGCACTCTCGAGGATGCCTACCCCGATCTGGTGGGTGCCGAAGTGGTGGTGCTCGACGCCCTGACCTACTCGGGCAACCCCGCGAATCTGGCACCGGTCGCCGACTCGCCTCGCTACAGCTTCGTGCACGGCGATATTCGTGACTCTGAGCTGCTTGACCGCCTGTTGCCGGAGGTCGATTCCGTGGTCCACTTCGCGGCAGAGTCTCATGTTGACCGTTCGGTGCGCGACTCCGGGATCTTCGTGGAGACCAACGTCTTGGGCACGCAGCGACTGCTCGATGCCGCCCTGCGCGCCAAGCTGAAGCGTTTCGTGCACGTCTCCACCGACGAGGTCTACGGCTCCATCGCCGAGGGTTCCTGGGATGAGGAGCGCCCGCTCGAACCCAACTCGCCATACTCGGCATCGAAGGCTGGAAGCGATCTGCTAGCCCGCAGCTACTTCCGCACCCACGGCCTGAACCTCTCGATCACCCGCTGCTCGAACAACTACGGTCCATACCACTTCCCCGAGAAGGTCATTCCGCTGTTCGTCACCAACCTTATCGATCAGCAGCATGTGCCGCTCTATGGAGAGGGCAACAACATCCGTGACTGGCTTCACGTTGACGATCACTGTCGCGGCATCGCCCTGGTGCTCAGTCAGGGCCGGGCCGGGGAAATATACAACATCGGCGGCGGCACCGAACTCACCAATAAAGAACTTACCCAGTTGCTGCTGGATGCCAC
>JBOFDJ010000106.1:0-9236 GCA_051646885.1 Rhodoglobus sp. | reverse complement strand
GTGGGGCTGTTTCTCTATGGTTTCGGCATTGCTATGATGCTGGTCGGCTCGCTCGGGGTATCGCCATGGGATGTGCTGAGCCAGGGAGTCGTTGTGCGCACCGGGCTGGGCTACGGTGTGGTCACCAACCTGATCGGGATAGCGGTGCTGTTGCTGTGGATCCCACTGCGCCAGAAGCCAGGCATCGGGACGGTGGCCAATGTGCTGGCCATCGGCCCCGCTATCGAGGTGGGGCTGTGGTTACTGCCCACAAGCACGGATCTGCTGCCCCGCATTCTGCTACTCGCGGGTGGGCTGCTCATGCTTGCTCTCGCCACGGGCCTCTACATCGGGGCACGATTC
The DNA here is from genome assembly GCA_051646885.1 of Rhodoglobus sp. Taxonomy (GTDB): domain Bacteria; phylum Actinomycetota; class Actinomycetes; order Actinomycetales; family Microbacteriaceae; genus Rhodoglobus. Next base: position 8,894 of record JBOFDJ010000106.1, on the reverse strand, counting down.
GGACCGGGCCCACGAGATGGACTGATGACCGGGATACACCAGCGCACCGGCTGGCCAATTTGGGTGGTGCGCACCGGCATCGAGGTGTCCGTGGTCTCGCTCGGGTGGCTGCTTGGCGGCGGGGTCGGAATCGGCACACTCGCTTTTGCGTTTCTGATCGGGCCGATGGTGGGCGTCACCCTGCCACTGCTTCGGGTTCCTGAGTCGGCGGGTGCTGCGGTGACAGTTCAGAACAATCAGGATGCGCAGCAGAGTTGACAGCGCCATCCTGAGGAGTAGGGTCGACCCTCGTGACTAACGAACCACGGTCGCCCAAGAGGTGGATCATCGGTGAGCCGCTGGCGTCCGAAAAACTTGAAGCCCAGCTACTACCAAAACACCTCGCTCTTCCAATTTTTGCCAGTGATCCGCTCTCGTCGGTGGCCTACGCTCCTCAAGAGTTGGTGATGATCCTGCTGGTGGGTGGGCTAGCATTCCTCTCTTTCACACCGTGGGTGGCTACAGCAGTCGTCGTGCTGATGATCGTGGTGGTGCTGTCGTATCGGCAGCTGATCAAGGCCTACCCGAGCGGCGGCGGCGACTACGAGGTGGCCCGCAAAAACCTCGGCGAAAAGGCCGGCTTGGTGGTGGCGTCTGCTCTGCTTGTGGACTATGTCATGACCGTGGCGGTGTCGGTCTCTTCTGGAGTCGACAATATTATTTCGGCCCTGCCGATGCTGAACCCCTTCCGAGTGGTCATTGCCGTCAGTTTTATCGTGATTTTGGCGGTGATGAACCTGCGTGGGGTGCGCGAGTCAAGCAAAGCATTTGCCGCACCCACCTATCTTTTTATTGCCAGCATCGCGGTCATGGTGGTGGTGGGGCTGGTGCGAACCCTCAGTGGTGATGCCCCGGTAGCCGAAAGTGCTGAACTGGGAGTGCGCGCCGAGTCGCTCACTCAGGCGGCGGTGGTGTTGCTTCTGTTGCGCTCTTTTGCCAGTGGATGCGCAGCCCTGACCGGTGTCGAAGCCATAGCAAACGGGGTTCCCGCGTTTCGGCGACCCAAGATTCAGAATGCCCAGAAAACTCTGGTGGCAATGGGTCTCATCGCCATCACACTGTTTTCTGGTCTGATTGTCTTAGCCCTGATCGCCGGGGTGCACTACGCCGAAGACGCGTGCCATCTGATCGGCTTTGACAATTGTGAGAGCACTCCGCAACGTAGCCTGATTGCCCAACTCGCGTCATCCACATTCGGCAATAATTCCGTGCCCTTTTTCATTATTCAGGCCGCGACCGCAGCGGTGCTGCTGTTGGCGGCCAATACGGCGTTCAACGGATTCCCGCTTCTCGGCTCGATTCTGGCCTCCGATGGCTATGCACCCAAATCGTTGTCCACTCGCGGTGATCGGCTGATCTTCTCCAACGGAGTGATCGTGCTGGCGATTCTTGCCGCCGTTATCGTCACGGTGTATCGCGCAGAGGTCACGAGCCTCATCCAGCTGTACATCATCGGAGTCTTTACCGCCTTCACCTGCGGACAAACGGGCATGGTGCGTCACTGGATCGCTGCACTGAGATCGGGCGTGGGCGACCGAAAACAGATCTGGAGCAGCCTGATCACCAATGCCGTAGGAGCCAGCCTCACTGCCGTGGTATTGCTGGTGGTCACGGTGACTAAATTCACTCACGGCGCTTATTTGGTTTTTATTGCGATGTCTGCTTTGTTCATCCTGATGCTCGGAGTGAGTCGTTACTACCGCGATGTCGACCTCGAGATCGAAGCTGACGACACCACCCGCTTCGGTGCAAAAGGCGACCACGCCATCGTGTTGGTCGGGCGGATGCAGAAGCCCGTGTTGAAAGCGCTCGATTACGCGATTGCCGCGCGCCACGCCTCCATCGAAGCCGTCCACGTCTCTATCGACGACGATGCGACCGCGAAACTGGAGGTTGCCTGGCATGAGCAGAACATCGCCGTGCCATTGACTGTGCTGGAATCGCCCTACCGTGACATCAGCGCACCGCTGACCAAATACATTAAGGCTCGCCGTGCGGAATACGGCTCCGAGGTGGTGACGGTGTATACGCCGCACTACATCGTTGGGCACTGGTGGGAGAACCTGCTGCATAACCATAAGGCACGACGCATCCGTCACAAGCTTGCTCTGGTTCACGGTGTTGTTATCGCCCTGGTTCCCTGGTTGCTTGACTCCTCAACTCTCATCTACGGGCGGCGCTCACGTCCGCTGCCGGGGCAGGACCGTCGTGGTGAGCCGCGGCGACCGGTGGCCCGCGCACCAATACCCCCAGCCGCAGCAATAGTCCCGAAAAAACCCCGCAACCCGAAGCCCCCCAAGGCACCAGAATCGCTGAAAAAATAGCCCCGGCAACTGAACTGGCCGCGGTGATCTTCGGTGGCGCGGTCGGCACAGCGCTGCGGTTGGCAACCGACGCGGCATTCCCCCACAGCGACAACGAGTTTCCGCTGCCAACCCTGGTGATCAATGTGCTGGGCGCTTTCCTACTCGGGCTGCTCGTCGCCCGAGTGTGGCCGGCAGCACCCGCCTGGTTACGCGCCGGACTCGGCGCGGGCATGCTGGGATCGTTCACCACTTTCTCTGCTGTGGCCACTGCCCTGGTCAGCCTCACCGCGGCATCCCAGTGGATGACCGCACTGAGCTACCTCGTCATGACCCTGCTGTTCGGCCTCGGTGCCGCCGCCCTCGGCCTCACGCTCGGGAACAGGGTGCGCAGATGACGACCATTCTGGTGACCGTTCTAGCCGGAGCCATCGGCGCCGTGGTGCGCTACCTCGTTTCTCGAGCATTCGCTCGACCTCATGATGGTTTTGGGTGGGCGGTTCTCCTGGTCAATGTGGTGGGTTCAGCCTGTGCGGGGATGGTTCTGAGACTGGCCGTTCAGGCGAGCATCAGCGAGGACCTGCGTTTGATCTTGGTCACCGGACTGTGCGGTGGTTTGACAACATTCAGCACTTGGAGTGTGGAGACGATCCAGCTCGCACAACGTGGCAAACGGGGCACCGCGGTTCTGAGCGTCGCTGCGAATTTTGTACTGGGCATGGCAGCAGCGGCAGTAGGGTACCTAGTCTTGAGCTGATCAGTCTCATCACCTATAAGGGCCTAGCAGATCAGCGGGCGGGCAACCACCAGATTACGGTCTCTGAAAGCGTTACCCTGCGGCGGGATCCACGCGGCGGGAATAGCAAACCAATCCGGCAAGAGAAAGTTAGCCGACGGCGGGAGATCTGACAGGAGCAGTCCCACGACACACGACCGCCCCGTGATCACACACCACACGATATTCACCATTACGGCAGAACAACGCTGCTATCTCATCACACAACCCCTGGCCCCACAGCATCACACAATCCGGGAAACATAACACGCACAACGCGCCCGCACTATTACACACTCCATCACAAAGAGTCGCCAGCCACCAAAGTTGGCCTGTTGTTGTGTTCCCAGGATGTCGCGGCTTTTCATCCTCGTAGCGCCTGCAGTTTGCTCAGCGTGGCAATCACCTGCCGGGCGATCATGCGGCCGGCGCGGTTGGCTCCAATGGTGCTCGCCTGCGGTCCATAGCCCGCAAAGAATATACGGGAATCAGCGAGCGCTACACCGGAGGCCACCGACATCCCACCATCTTTTTCTCGCAGTCTGAGCGGTGCCAGGTGCCGCAGCTCTGGACGAAAACCAGTCGACCAGATAATCGCATCCGTCTTGTGGAATGTACCATCAGACCATCTCACACCCTCCGGTTCTATGGAAGAAAACATGGCATGCGGGGTCAGTACACCCCGTTCAATCCCGGCCTGGATTTTTCGGGTGCGCGGAACACCAGTACCACTGACAATGCTGGGAAGCGCTCGCCCTGCCCGCGCTGCCTCATCCTGCAGGCGTACCGCCTCGACCCTCGCTTCGAGATTAAGACCACCGTCTTCAAGAAAGTCGATGGGACGCCGACTGACCCAGGTCGTGCTCCCCGCGACATTCTCAAGCTCCAGGAGGAAACCGATTGCAGAGGTGCCGCCGCCGACGACCACCACGCTCTGCCCTGCAAAGGTCTCCGCCGAAACATAGTCATTGGTGTGCACATGCTTGCCCAGAAAAGAACGAAGGCCGGGATACCAGGGGATAAAAGGTGCCCCCCACGTTCCGGTGGCATTGACGACGGTCTCCGTGGTGACCTGCTGCACGTGATCGCCATCGGCAAGAGTGACAATGAGGTCAGCGTCATGATTCTCGACCGCGGTAACATCAGCCGGCCTGACAACCTGGAAACCGTGGTGCTCTTCGTAGCGTCGGTAATAATCGGCCACCACATCCTTCGCTGGAGAATTGCGATCAGCGGTCTCGAAACTGATCCCCAACTCGTCAAGCCCAGGGAGGTCATTAATCTTGTGAGCGGACCCAATGCGCAGCGCCTCCCAGCGAAACTGCCAGGCGCCACCGGTTCCGGGGCCGCGATCAAGCACAACGAAATCGTTTCCCGGGTCAAGCCCGAGCCGTTTCAGATAGTATCCGACCGATAATCCGGCCTGACCGGCACCGATAACCACGACAGAGGTATCGGTGTTTGCGGAGGTCACTCGATAACGTTACTCGCCGAAAAGCCCCCCCGGTGGATAACTGCAGGCATCTGTCGGGGACCGCATGCTAAACTCGGCTAAGTTTTTATCCATCCTTGCTTGCTCGTTCACTGGTCGGCGTCAGTGCACCGAGACAGACACATGAGGGGGTCTCGTATGGGACGCGGCCGTCAAAAAGCGAAGCACACGAAGGTCGCACGCGACCTCAAGTACTTTAGCCCGGAAACCAACTATGGTGCTCTCGCCAAAGAGCTCAGCGGCCCGAGTGCTTCTGCGCAGGCTCGTGGCGAAGAAAATCACGAGCGGTGGCCAGAATTCGCAGCCTCGGGCACGGGCGACGACGACCTCTACGTCGACCGATACGCCACAGATGATGATGACGATGACGGCGACACCCGGAGCGCATAAGTAGAACCAGGGAGCCCCGCACCGCGCGGTGCCCGCTAACTCTCCCACTCCGCACGGACAGAGCGTCTAGTTCACGAAAGAGCCCGTCAGCCGCACAGCACCACCATTGACTCCTTTGGTGCCCTGCTCAAAGCCGCTCAGATCCCGCGCAATCATGCTCACGCGGCCCAGCTCCCATGATGGGATTGCCTCGGCAGTGAGCTGCGCAATGACGCTATCGGCAACGGCAGGGCTCACGATCACGATCATGCCGATCCCCAAATTCCAGGTTCCTTCGGTGCTCTCCAACGTCGAGGAAGCCCAGGAACAGAGCACCCGAAACACCGGCGGAGGTGACCAGGTCGAACGATCTACCTCAACCCAGGAACCGCGGGGCAGCACCCGCGCGAGGTTCGCCGCGATACCGCCTCCGGTGACATGGCTGATGGCACGTACCCCGCCTATCGGGAGAAGACGCAACACGGGAGCGGTATAGAGACGTGTCGGCTCCAGAAGAATCTCACCGACCACGCCGCCAAGATCATCAGAATGATCCAGGTATCCGATGCGCTGCGCCGCCAGAATGTGCCGCACGAGCGAGAACCCATTACTGTGCAGCCCGGATGACTCCAAGGCAATAACCACATCGCCCTCCTGCACGCGGTGCGAGCCGAGCTGAGCATCCGCCTCAACAGCACCGACGGCAGCGCCGGCAACATCGTAATCATCGAGGCCAAGCAGCCCGGGATGCTCGGCCGTCTCACCCCCGATCAACGCCGTTCCTGTCTGCGCGCAGGCCCGCGCAATGCCCTCCACAATGGTCGCGATCCGTGAGGGCACCACCCGGCCGCAGGCAATGTAGTCCGTCATGAACAGTGGCTTGGCACCCACAACAACAATGTCATCGACGACCATGCCGACAAGATCCTGACCGATAGTGTCGTGTTTATCGAGGGCCTGTGCAATCGCCACCTTGGTGCCGACGCCATCGGTGGATGTCGCCAGCAGCGGCCTTTCGAAGCTCTTCAAGAACGACACATCGACAAGTCCGGCGAATCCACCGACCCCACCGAGCACACTCGGCCCGTGCGTTGCCGACACCGCCGACTTCATGAGTTCAACTGCGAGGTCACCCGCCGCGGTATCGACTCCAGCTTCTCGATAGCTACCTGCAGTGTCCTGGTTCACTGCTCCAGCGTAGCGGGACAGAGCCGGGCAGAGCAGAAGAGTGCTGTGTATGAGAAACTGGACCGTACCCAGGCCGGGTACTCCCCTCTCTCTAGCTTGGGAGTCTTGCGACAGCATGTGCGGCATCGTCGGAATCGTCTCATCCCAGCCCGTTAATCAGCAGGTCTATGACGCGCTGCTTCTGCTTCAGCATCGCGGGCAGGATTCCACCGGGATTGCCACGGCTGAGGGCCGCACCCTGCACATGCAGAAAGCTCGAGGGCAGGTGCGTGAGGCATACCGCACACGCGATATGCGCAACCTTGCGGGCAACCTGGGGCTCGGTCATGTGCGTTATGCCACCAAAGGCAATGCAGCAGACGAACAGGAGGCGCAACCGTTCTACGTCAATGCTCCCTACGGCATCACTCTGATCCACAACGGCAATCTCACGAATACTCGAGAGTTGACCCAAGAGCTGTTCCATATTGACCGGCGTCATCTCAACACCTCCAGTGACACCGAGCTGCTGGTCAATGTGCTGGCAAACGAGCTACAGTCGCAGGTCAGCGGCACCGCTCTCGACCCTGAACAGGTGTTCAACGCCATATCGCGCGTGCACGAGCGGGTGGAGGGCTCGTATGCGGCCATCGCCTTGATCGCCGGCCATGGGATGCTGGCGTTTCGTGACCCCTACGGCATCCGACCGTTGATTCTGGGGCATCGCCAAACCGGTTTCACCGGGGATGAGTGGATTGTGGCATCCGAGTCTCTGGTGCTTGAGAGCGCCGGGTACGAGTTCGTGCGCGACATCGCCCCGGGTGAGGCAGTGTTTATTGCGGCGAACGGCGAGATGAGCAGCGCACAGTGTGCGGTTGAACCGAGACTGGTGCCGTGTTCGTTTGAGTACGTGTATCTGGCGCGGCCCGACTCCATGATGAACGGGATATCGGTGTACGAAGCCCGACTGCGCCTTGGTGACCGGCTCGCCGACACTATTGCCCAGTACACGCCGAGGGGAGATATTGATGTGGTGATGCCGATCCCCGACTCGTCTCGGCCCGCTGCCATGCAGGTCGCCCAGAAACTGGGCGTCGAATATCGTGAAGGCTTTTACAAAAACCGCTACGTCGGTCGCACCTTCATTATGCCCGGCCAGTCCGAGCGCAAAAAAAGTGTCAAACAAAAACTCAATGCAATGAGCAGTGAATTCGCGGGCAAGAATATTCTGATTGTGGATGATTCAATCGTGCGTGGCACCACATCCAAAGAGATCGTGCAGATGGCCCGCGAGGCCGGCGCGAATAAGGTGACCTTCACCTCCGCGGCACCGCCGGTGCGCTTTCCGCACGTTTATGGCATTAATATGCCCTCCCGCCAAGAACTGGTGGCGCACGGCCGCAAAATACCCGACATCAATACTGAGCTCGGCAGTGACCACCTTATCTACCAAGAGATCGCGGATATGCAGGCGGCCATCATCGAGGGCTCGGACATCACAGCACTCGATATGAGCTGCTTTACTGGCGACTATGTGACCGGCACCGTAACGCCCGAGTACCTTGACTGGGTCGAACGCACGCAGCTCAGCTAGCGGCGGGTGGTTTGCTCGCGTTACGTTCGGCGGAGGTTCCCTCGTCGCTGATACTGAGTGAACGCGCGGATAGGTGCTGTGCTGTGGCGGCCGGTGCTTATTCGGTTGCTGGTGATTCGGCGTCCGACTCAACCTCGACCGGCTTTACCTCGGTGCTGATCTGGGCACTGGCCACCCTGGCACGCTTGATCGACCGCCGATCAAGGCTAATCGCCAGAATGGCACCGAGCAGCACGCCCCCGGTCACCCCGAACAGCGAAAAATACCCAAAGAGCGCACCAAAGCCCACGCTAGGGTCTGCCGGAAAGAGAGAGGTCAGGATGAAGGTCGCTACCGCTCCCACACCGCCCCCGACAATCAGGAAGGCGGGAATTTTGGGGGCGCGACGCACGGTCACCTGTTCTGTTCCTACTGGTACTGCTGCGGGTATCGCTGCGCCCGCTGATGCTGTTGGTGTTGCTTCTGGTCCCGGTGCTGACGCTGCTTCCTCTGCTGGTACTGGTGCCCCTGCTGCTCTGGGGGTCTCGGGGGATGCGTCGCTCACTCCTCTATCCTCTCTCACCCGGCGGGAGTCACTCCCCCGCCACGCACCTCGCGCCTAGTGACTGGCGTCTCGCGGGCAGGGGTGGGTGCCTCGCGCCACGTGATGGGGAGGTAATCCGCAAGATCAGCGCGGTGACCGGATGCCGCGACCCGGCCGGCACGAAGGGCATCAGCCCATGCGAGCTGGCCGGTGGCGAGAGAAAGCCAGGTTTCGGCATCCATTTCAACGACGTTGGGTGGAGTTCCGCGAGTGTGTCGAGGGCCGGCAAGGGCCTGCACCGCACCAAACGGGGGAACCCGAATCTCGACCGTGTTGCCCACAGCACCATCGGCGAGGCACTGGAGAAGGTAGCGCACGGCGGTCGCAAGCACCTCGCGCGGCGCGGGGACAGCGGAACCCGGGGCAGTAGCAGCAGCGATACCATCACCAGGAGCATGGGCACTAGCAGCGGCGAGCGCTGCCAGCACCGCAGTGCGGCCAGTCGGGTCGGAGATCCGCTTGGAAGGCATACTGATACCGTAAGGCCAGGGCTACAGCACCGGCCAGCAGCATCGGCACGATGCATAAGCACCACAAGAAACAGCAGCAACCCAATAGCAACAGCAGCCCCA
>JBOFDJ010000105.1:0-14672 GCA_051646885.1 Rhodoglobus sp. | reverse complement strand
GCACTGCGAGCCCTTATGACCATCCGTAACACGCATGCCGCGTTCTCGGGCGTATTCGACTTTAATCAGCAGGATGCTGGCCTCATCACTCTGAGCTGGACGAACGGGGACGAGTATGCGCGACTAGAGGTCGATGCGGTCAGCCGGATGTCTGTGCTGGAGTGGAGTTCCACGGAGGGGCCTCGATCGGCACCCCTGCTCGATCTGCTCTAAGAACACTGCCTGCCTGGTATGGCGTTACAGACCCTGCGCATCCTGGGCTGTTGTGTTCACGTTATCTCTTTTGGTCGGCTTTTCGGCTGTGCCCGACGGCTCTGACGCCCGATGGCCTTTCTCGGACTCGCCTGCCTGACTGATGATGGCGGCGGCGGCGTGTACGATCACGTCCCGGTTGGCCTGGACCAAGCGTGTGAACTCCGCTGATCGGTCGGTGTGGTGGGCTGACGGTTTCGGGGGGTTGTCGGTGCCGCCCGTCGCTGACGCTCCTGTGCGTAAGGCGGCGTCTTCGAGCGCTCCGCGTAATGCGGAAAGGGCCATTGTGGCTCGGAGGGTGCGATCAGGTCCGGTGATAGTGTCCTCGAGCGCTTCGAGTACCCGGGTCCGAGCGCCGAGCAAGGATTGCCGGACCTCGGGCACCTGCAGACAGCTCGGGTCGCTGAGTAGGGGAAGGAAGATGCGACCGTGGTCGGCGAAGGTATCGAGAAAGCCGGTAAGCACGGCATGTGCACGTGTCCCGGTCGGCAGCGCGTTTGTCCGCTCAACCGTCGCTGCAAGCAGCGACGCAGCAGTAGCAGCCAGCTCGCCAACGATGGCCTGCTTGGTAGTGAAATGGTGGTATAGCGCGGCGCTGGAAACACCAACCGCGCTGCCGATGTCACGGATTGAGGTAGCGGCATATCCCTTCACGGCAAACAACTCCGCTGCCTCGCGGACGATGCGGTCACGGGTTTCAGTGGAATTTCTTGCCATGCTAGACAATCTATCGATTGATAGGTAGCCTAAGCAAAGTTATTTATCAATCGATCAGTCGGGAGCGGGTCATGAGGGTGTTTGCAGCAGGGTTAGTTCGGTGGCGGTGGTGGGTGATCGCCGGGTGGTTCGTTGCCGTGGTGGGCTTGCAGATTGCGTCTGCACAGGTGGGAACAGATTACAAGGACGTGTTCGACACCCCGGGCACCGATTCCCAGTCTGCGACCGATGTGCTTCAGGAGTCATTCCCCACAGCCTCGGGCGATGCCGACTTAGTGGTCTGGCGGGTCGATAGTGGATCGGCTACCGATCAGGCCGCGCGAAAGACAATTGATGGCTTGCTTGCCTCGGTGTCACGAGTCGACTCGGTGTCGTCAGTGACCTCGCCGCTCGACGGTGGCCCCGAAACCGCAAGACAAGTGTCGTCTGACACGCGAATTGCCTACGCGACCGTGCAGTTTGATCGGTCCGCTGACCAGCTTGAGGTCAGCAATGTCGAAGAGATAGTCGAGCTGGTCAAAGATGCCAATGAAGTTGACGGTCTCGACGTTGGAATTTCAGGGCAGGGTGCTGCGCGCCTGTCGACTCCCGAACTCAGCATCCTGGAGCTTGTCGGCGTGGCTTTCGCCGCCGTGGTGCTGTTCATCTCGTTCGGCTCGCTGGTTGCTACCGCCATGCCTTTGGTGTCCGCTATCGGAGCCTTGGGATCCGGTCTGGCCGTCGTCGGACTGCTGAGCAATGCGTTCGACCTCCCCACGGCAGTGCCGACGATCGGCGTGCTTCTCGGGCTTGGGGTTGGCATCGATTACGCTCTATTCCTCGTCAGCCGTTTCCGCCGATCATTGCGTGCTGGTAGTGCCGTCAACGATGCGGTTGTTGAGGCGGTTGACTCGTCCGGGCGAGCGGTGATCTTCGCTGGAATCACCGTCGTGGTCTCTCTGCTCGGACTGCTGCTCGTGGGGCTCGGATTCCTTGACGGCATCGGTGTCGGTGTCGCGATTATCGTCCTGTTCACTGTGTTTTCCGCAATCACATTGCTGCCGGCCATGCTCTCAGTTCTGGGGACGCGGGTGCTGTCGCGAAAACACCGGCGTGAGCTTGCCGGGGGGCAACTACTTGATCTGGAAGTCGTGAACGAGCACCCGACCCGTTGGGTGCGGTTCTTGCGCAACAAACCGGTCATGGCGACCGTCATCGGTGTCATCGCCATGGCGGTGCTCGCCTTACCGGTTGGTGATCTTCGACTGGGAGTCGCCGATCAAGGAAGTGACCCCGATAGTTCGGTCACCCGTGTCGGATACGATCTGTTGGCCGACGGCTTTGGACCGGGCGTCAACGGTCCACTCATTGTTGTGGCTCAGACCCCGGATGATGAGTCTCGCGAGGCCGTGAATGACCTTCGGGCCAGACTCGTTGATACCGAAGGCGTCGCCAGTGTCAGCCCGGTGCAGTCGAATGAGGCTGGCGATGCTGCGTTGCTGCAGGTTGTGGCGTCGACCAATCCACAGGATGAGCAGACTGTCGACCTGATCGAGACCATTCGCAATGACATCGTCCCCGATCTGGAGTCGACCACGCCGAGCTTGACGGTCAACGTCGGTGGAAGTACGGCGCTGTTCAAAGACTTCTCCGATCTTGTGACCGATGCGCTGCCGATATTCTTTACTGCTGTCATCCTGCTGTCGGTGTTGCTACTCATGATTGCTTTCCGCTCACTGCTGATCCCGCTGCTTGGCGGCCTCATGAATCTGCTGGGGGCTGCGGCGGCACTGGGTACGCTCGTGGCTGTATTCCAGTGGGGCTGGGGTTCTGATCTGCTCGGTGTGGATCGAAGTGGCCCGATTGAGCCCTTTATCCCGGTCATTGCCTTCGCTATCCTGTTCGGGCTGTCGATGGACTATCAGGTGTTCTTGGTCTCGCGTACCCACGAGGAATGGTTACGTAGCAAAGACAACCGCCGTGCCGTCACCATCGGACTGAACGAGACCAGACCGGTCATCACCGCGGCGGCACTCATCATGGTTTTCGTGTTCGGCAGCTTTATCACCGGGGACTCACGCACCATTAAGCTCATCGGCTTCGGACTGGCAATCGGTGTATTCCTTGACGCGTATGTGCTGCGTCAGACGGTGGTGCCGGGCTCGATGTTGCTCTCGGGGAAGGCCAACTGGTACCTTCCGGCCTGGCTTGACCGGATTCTGCCGAACCTGTCGGTAGAGGGAAATCACGTCCCAGTTGCCGTTGATGCACCGCGAGAACCGGCGCACTCGAGCCGATCGAAACGCGAGGCTGGATTGCCAGCAGCTTTAGATCAGGGCGAGTCTAAGGAATAGCGAGTGCCATGAAGATACTGTCAGGTCGACAGCGTGTGGTGGTGGTGGGCGGTGGCTACGGAGGTGTTGCCGCTGCTGCCGCAATGGAACGGCACTATCCGAGCGTGGAGGTCATCCTCGTCGATGCGAGGCCGCAATTCTTTCATCAGGTCGCCGCGCTCCGTGCCATTGTTCGCCCGGACTGGATCGAGCGTGTATGGATTCCCCGTGACCGGCTGCTGCATCGGGGGCGAACAGTCCATGGTACGGTTGCCTCCGTCAGTGACCAGGGAGTGGTGCTTACTGATGGCTCGGTGTTCGAGGCTGATGCCGTTGTGGTCGCGACGGGGCGGCGAGCGGCACATGTTGCTCGCCCGGTCGATGACGACCCGAACACCACAGCGCAGGTCTTTAAGCGTCGGGCCGCAGAAATTGCTGCGGCCCACTCTGTCGTGATTCTCGGTGCTGGACCGGTCGGACTCGAGCTGGCCGGGGAGATCCGTGCCGCCCATCGTGAAGTCACAGTGAGCGTCATTGATCGTCGGCCAATCGTTTTACCTGGACCACTCAGTGACCGCCTCCGCCGCAAGGTTCATGCCGAGCTGGAGTTGCTTGGCATCCGGGTGCTCCTCGATTCCATGCCGACCGAGGCTGACGTGGTCCTGCACGCTTTTGGCTCCGAGGCGGCACCAGCTGTCGTTGATGACCACGCGATTGACGATCAGCGGCGCATCCGGGTCGAGCCTACGTTGCGGGTTGAGGGGTACGCTCGAGTGTTCGCGATGGGTGATGTGACCAACGTGCCCGAGCAGAAACTCGTGGTCACTGCACAGCGCCATGCTGGTCTGGTGGCACATAATGTGGCTCGCGTGCTGGCCGATCAGGAGCCCGGCCAGGTGTGGACCCCGATGCGCCGCCCGATGCTGGTGTTGCCGCTTGGTGATCGACGAGGAGCTAGTCAGCTTCCTTTGCCCGGGAGCCCGATAGTGGGTGCTTGGGCGACCCGGGCGATTAAGGGACGTACTCTATTTGTTGACCGCTACCAGAAGACGCTTGGTCTTAACGCCAAGGAACGTACCAATTCCAGCTAGGCGGCGTGATAGAGCAGGGCACGGTGCACGGCGGCGGCCTCACGGTCAACATCAGCCACCACCCGCGCCGGGCCGGTGCTTCCGATGCTTAACTCGCTTTCGATGTGCTTCCACAGTTCTTCATGCCGAGCCAGGGGAGTGACCTCGGCAAGCCGCCGCCCCGTGGCGGCGTTCGCCTGAGTGAAAGCGGCGGCGACTTCGTGAGCGATGGTTTCGGCGACGGTGGTCACGAAAAAAGCGTCGTCCGCCGCAGGGCGACCCATTCTGATTCGAAAACTTCCCCCGGGGCCGAACATCTCAATGAGCTGTTCGCGCATGAGGTCGAAGACGAGTTGCTGATCGATTTCTGTGGCGATAGTGCGTCTTTTCGACATGTGCCTAGTGTGCGGGACTGGTGAGATGGGTTCGGAAGCGACACGCCGCTACAGCCATCCGCGGTACCGAAAGACGAAGTACAGCGTTGCCCCGGAGCCGAGCATCAGAATAAGTGCCAACGGATATCCCCACACCCAGTCCAGCTCGGGCATGAATCGAAAATTCATTCCATAAATAGCGGCAATAAGTGAGGGAGCAAACAGGATGGCGGCCCATCCTGAAATCTTCTTCACCTGATCGCCCTGCGCAATGCTCGCTTGTGAGAGCGCGCGCATCTCCTCGTTCTGACTTTGTGTGACCAGCGTCGAATGCACGGCGAGAGCATTCTGGAGCGTGACTCGAAACGCATCCGCCCGTTCGGCAATTTTGAGCGTGTGGTCGTGGACATCTCTGAGATTGCGTTGCAGCTCGACATCGATATTCTCGGCAGCGAAGGTGGCTTGAAGCGAGGCCACAATCTCGATCAGTGGATGAGTCGCCCGCTGGAATGACATCGCCTCACCAGACAGTTTGTAGATGCGACGAGACACGCCGGGATCTCCGCCAAACAGCTGGTTTTCAATTTCGTCGATGTCGTTTTCTAAGCCGTGGATGACCGGCTGGTATTGATCGATTACCTCGTCGAGAACCCCATAAAGAACGGACGCCGGGCCCAGCCTCAGGAGCTCAGGATGTCTTTCGAGCCGCTGGCGCACGTGGCCCAGATCGGGGGATTCCGCGTGCCGGATGGTGATCGCGAACTGTGGACCGATGAAGACGTGGACCTCGCCGAACTCTACTTCCTCCGGGGCATCCAGATAGCGCGCGGGATGTAGTACCAAAAATAAAACCTCGCCGTAGCGTTCCACTTTGGGGCGTTGGTGGCCGCGGAGGGCATCCTCGACAGCCAGCGGATGAAGAGTGAATTCCGATGCGACCGCGCGCAGTTCGTCTTTGGTCGGTCGATACATTCCGATCCAGGCAAAACCACCGTTCGCGCGCAGCACGTCGAAGGTGAGCTCGAGTGTGGTGGGGTGTTCATCGCGCATACCGTTGCGGTAGATCGCAGTATCGACAATGGGCATCTCAACAGGATATGCCGTGCAGTGTTGTGTCGATTGGGCCTGCTACTGTGGAATAACATGTTCACCGCATCGCAGTCTGACAGGGCGGAATACGCCTTCGTGGTCGTGTCTAATCGTCTGCCGGTTGATCGGGTCACCGATTCTGAGGGCAAGGCGAGTTGGTCGCGTTCTCCCGGCGGCCTCGTGACTGCGCTAGAGCCGATTATGCGTGAGGCCGAGGGGGCCTGGGTCGGCTGGGGTGGCCAGCCTGATCTTGAGCTTGCCCCTTTCACTCACGACGGCATCCACATCATCCCGGTCGCGCTGAGTGTCAAGGATATCGAAGAATTTTATGAGGGATTCAGCAACGACACGGTCTGGCCTCTATATCACGATGTCATTTCGTCACCGGCTTTCCATCGTGAGTGGTGGGAGCGCTACATTGCCGTCAATCAGCGCTTTGCGGATGCTGCTGCCGCGGTGAGTGCGCAGGGCGCGGTGGTGTGGGTGCAGGACTACCAACTGCAGCTCGTGCCGCGCATGTTGCGCCAATCCCGACCCGACCTCACGATCGGGTTTTTCAACCACATCCCCTTTCCGCCGTATGGAATTTACTCTCAATTGCCGTGGAGAACCCAGATTATCGAAGGGCTCCTCGGTGCCGATGTGGTGGGCTTCCAGCGGGTCGCCGATGCCGGAAATTTTTTGCGTGCAGTGCGACGTCTGACGACTTACCCCACCAAAAATCCGGTGATCGAGGTCTCGACTCCCGGGCAACCCACCCGTCGTGTTGTCGCGCGGGCGTTCCCGATTTCTATTGATGCTGCCAGCTTTGAAACACTGGCACGGGAGCCGCATATTCAGGAGCGTGCGCGTCAGATTCGTGAGGGTCTCGGCAACCCGCGAACCGTCATGCTCGGCGTTGATCGGCTCGACTACACCAAGGGCATCGGTCACCGGTTGAAGGCTTTCGGCGAGCTGTTGGCCGATGGTCGCATTGATGTTGAGGATGTCACGCTCGTACAGGTGGCGAGCCCAAGCCGTGAGCGAGTGCGGGCATATATGCAACTCCGCGACGAGATCGAGCTCACCGTGGGGCGTATCAACGGTGATTTCGCCACGATAAGTCATACGGCGATCAGTTACCACCATCATGGCTACCCACGCGAGGAGATGGTCGCGCTCTATCTTGCGGCGGATGTGCTACTTGTGACCGCGCTACGCGACGGAATGAATCTGGTGGCCAAAGAGTATGCCGCGAGTCGTTTCGACGAGAGCGGCGTGTTGGTGTTGAGTGAGTTTGCCGGAGCATCCGATGAACTAAAACGAGCCCTTTTAGTCAACCCCCACGATATCGATGGCCTCAAAGAGGCGATTGTGCAGGCGATCACCATGCCACCCAGAGAGCGGGCCATCCGCATGCGTTCTCTGCGTAAACGTGTTCTCGAAAACGATGTGTCCCGTTGGTCAGAGAATTTTTTGCACACCCTAGAGCAGGCCCGCGATGGCCGGTACGACCGGATCCACCCGGTGCAACTGCCAGAGGAGCTCGAATGGACTGTTGATCGGCAGTGGACCTAAGCCATGGTCGAGATCGAGACTGACACCGCCCCTCCCGGGTCAACGCTTCCTGAACCACTGATCGGTGCCCTGCGTGAACTGGCGAGGGTCAAGCGGCTCTTGGTGGCGCTCGACTTCGATGGAACCTTAGCCCCCGAGGTTGATGACCCCGAGAAAGCTGCTGCCCTCCCCGAGGCAAGAGCGGCAGTGCTGCGGTTGCTGGCGATGCCACACACTCGCGTCGCCCTCGTGTCTGGCCGGGCCATTGCCAGCCTTGAACACGTGGCAGACCTTCCGGATACGGCGCTTCTGGTGGGATCCCACGGCATCGAAATTCGCCTCGACAGCCCTGACGACCATCTCGCCCTCAACGCCTCTGAGCAGGCCGGGGTTGATGTGCTCAACATCATTCTCACCGAGGTCGTCGATTCGGTTGACCAGGTCTGGCTTGAGTCAAAACCGGCCGGGTTCGCCCTCCACACCCGCTTGGCTACTGACGATCACAGCCGGATCGCCCATCTGGTCGCGCGCTCAGAGGTGGGCGCGGAGATGAACGAAGTGACAGTGAGGGAAGGTAAAAATGTTCTCGAATTCTCGGTTCGTTCGACGACCAAGGGTGAGGCGGTGGAACACCTGAGAAATTACACTAAGGCCGACGCCGTTTTTTATGCCGGTGATGATTCCACCGATGAAGATGCCTTCGCTGCCCTCAACGCTGACGATCTTGGCCTCAAAAGCGGTGCGGGCACGACGCTCGCCCATTTTCGGGTTCCTGGCCCAGCGCAGGTGGCTCGCACTCTGGCGCTCTTGGCTGATTTGCGTGAGGGTGATGTTCACGAGCAGTAACTACTGGTGAGCTCTGCTGGGTAGGCGTCAGCATTCGGCGGTAATCGACCTCACGGTTGCAGACGTTCGATCATCCAGCTGTCATCGCTTGCCCTGCTGTATCGAAGTCGGTCGTGCATCCGTGAACTGCGGCCCTGCCAGAACTCCACTGAACGCGGTACGACGCGAATGGCACCCCACCACGGTGGCCGCGGGATGCTGGCGGTGCCCTCGTGTTCGTCAGTGATGATCGCGACTCGCTGTTCGAGCTCCGCCCGGGAGGCGATGGGCTGTGACTGCCGACTGGCCAGCGAGGCGAGCTGTGACTCGCGGGGACGCGAGGCGAAGTGCCGGTCACTAGTGTCAGCGCTGCTGTGGGAAGCGGATCCGAGCACGATAACCTGGCGGTTTAAGGCGTACCAGGGAAAGAGCAGCGCGACCTGTGAATTGTCGTCCAACTCGCGACCTTTGGCGGATTCGTAGTTCGTGACGAACTCGAAGCCGGAGCGGTCAAGGCCTTTGAGGAGCACTGTTCTGCTGCTCGGTCGGGATTGGGCATCAACAGTGCTCAGAACCATACCGTTGGGCTCGTAGATTCCCGCCTGTTCGGCGCTCGTCAGCCAGCGCGCGAACTGATCCAGGGGGTGGGAGTCGATCTCATCTTCACTCAGCGCTACTGAGCCGTAGTCGGTATGTCTGTGGAGCGAATCCATAGCCCCATGATGAAGGCTCAAGGGCAATGAGGCAACGCCCCGCCGCCTCGGCTCCCTCTATGGCTCCCAGCGAGGTACCCTCTTTCTATGCCGGAAACGCACGATATCAAGCCGAGGTCTCGCACGGTCACTGACGGACTCGAAGCCACCACCTCGCGGGGGATGCTGCGCGCCGTCGGGATGGGCGACCACGACTGGGAGAAGCCCCAGATCGGCATTGCCAGCTCGTGGAACGAGATCACCCCCTGCAACATTAGTCTTGACCGTCTGGCTCAGGCGGCGAAAGAGGGTGTGCACTCGGGTGGTGGTTATCCGCTGCAATTCGGCACCATCTCGGTCAGCGACGGCATTTCGATGGGTCATGAGGGAATGCATTTCTCGCTCGTGAGCCGTGAGGTGATCGCCGATTCGGTTGAGGTCGTGATGCAGGCCGAACGCCTCGATGGTTCGGTGCTGTTGGCGGGCTGCGATAAGTCGCTGCCCGGCATGCTGATGGCGGCAGCGCGACTGGATCTGGCATCCGTGTTTCTGTATGCGGGTTCGATTGCACCCGGCTGGGTGCGGCTGAGCGATGGCACCGAAAAAGACATCACCATTATTGACTCGTTCGAGGCGGTCGGTGCGGTCAAGGCTGGCACGATGAGCCTAGACGACGCAAAGGCTATTGAGTGCGCCTTCGCCCCCGGCGAGGGTGCTTGTGGGGGGATGTACACTGCCAACACCATGGCGAGCGTCGCCGAGGCACTCGGGATGAGCCTGCCGGGTTCCACCAGCCCCGCCTCGGCCGACCGGCGCCGCGACTATTTCGCGCACCGCTCCGGCGAGGCTGTCGTGAACATGCTGCGACACGGGATCACGGCCCGCGACATCCTCACCACGGAGGCATTCGAGAACGCCATTACCGTCGCGATGGCGCTCGGCGGTTCCACCAATGTGGTGCTGCATCTGCTGGCCATCGCCAATGAGGCGGAGGTTAAGCTCAGCCTTTCTGATTTCAACCGCATTGGTGACCGGGTTCCGCATGTGGCGGATATGAAACCCTTTGGGCAGTACGTGATGAACGATGTTGACCGCCGAGGCGGCATCCCGGTACTGATGAAGGCGCTGCTGGATGCCGGGCTGCTGCATGGCGCAGCGCTGACGGTGACCGGCAAAACCCTCGCCGAGAACCTCGCCGAGATGACGATCCCGCCGCTGGACGGCACGGTTCTGCGCACCCTGGATAACCCGATCCACCCGACCGGCGGAATCACCATCCTGCACGGTTCCTTCGCTCCTGAGGGTGCCGTGGTGAAAACCGCGGGCTTTGACGCTGAGGTGTTTGAAGGTCCGGCGAGAGTTTTTGAGCGTGAGCGAGCCGCGATGGATGCGCTCACCGCGGGCAGCATCGGCAAGGGTGACATTGTGGTCATCCGCTATGAAGGGCCCAAAGGTGGCCCCGGTATGCGTGAAATGCTGGCCATCACCGGCGCGATCAAGGGTGCCGGGCTTGGCAAGGATGTATTACTCTTAACAGACGGCAGATTCTCAGGCGGCACAACCGGACTGTGTATCGGCCACATAGCTCCCGAAGCGGTGGATGCAGGCCCCATCGCCTTCGTGCGCGATGGTGATCTAATAAGGGTCGATATCGCAGCTCGCTCGCTCGATCTACTGGTCGAACCTGCTGAGCTGGAGGCTCGCCGATACGGCTGGGCTCCCCTTGAACCTCGCTACACTCGTGGCGTTCTCGCCAAATACTCACGGCTGGTACATTCAGCAGCCGAGGGTGCGGTCACCGGCTAACAGCACAGTTGCTGACCGGCTTATACAAAGGATTTACCTTATGCCCACGGATTCACGGCCTCGACCGAAGAGTTCTGCCCCAGAGATGCTTACCGGTTCCGGTGCCATCCTCCGCTCACTAGAGAATCTGGGAGTAACGGATGTTTTCGGCCTCCCGGGCGGTGCCATTATGCCGTTTTACGACGAGCTGATGGCCTCGACCGCCGTGCGCCATATTCTGGTGCGTCACGAGCAGGGGGCAGGTCACGCGGCTGAGGGCTATGCTTCATCCTCGGGCAAGGTTGGTGTGGCGATTGCCACCTCCGGCCCGGGGGCCACCAATCTGGTGACGGCGATCGCGGATGCCTATATGGATTCGGTGCCACTGATCGCCATCACCGGTCAGGTGTTCTCCACCTCGATGGGAACCGACGCCTTTCAGGAAGTCGACATTGTGGGGATCACGATGCCGATCACGAAACACTCTTTTCTGGTCACCAGGCCGGAAGATGTTCCCGCCACCCTCGCCGCCGCACATCACATCGCCACCACCGGGCGGCCAGGCCCGGTTCTGATCGATATCACGAAAGACTGCCAGCAAAATACCGCGCCCTTTATCTGGCCTCCCAAGGTCGACCTGCCCGGCTACCGGCCCGTGGTCAAGGCGCACGGCAAACAGGTGCAGCTCGCTGCGCAGATGCTGATCGAGGCGCAGCGGCCCGTGCTGTATGTGGGTGGTGGCGTGGTGCGGTCCGGTGCCTCAGCAGAGCTGCTGGAGTTCGCGACCAGGCTCGGCGCACCCATTGTGACCACCCTGATGGCGCGCGGTGCTTTCCCTGACTCCAACCCCCTGCATCTGGGCATGCCCGGGATGCACGGCTCGGTGCCCGCCGTGCTCTCGCTACAGGAGTCAGACCTCATCATCTCCCTGGGTGCCCGCTTTGATGATCGGGTTACCGGCAAGCCGAGCGAATTTGCCCCGCTCGCCAAGATCGTGCATGTCGACATCGACCCGGCAGAGATTGGCAAGATCAGGATGGCCGATGTACCCATCGTGGGCGATGCCAAGGAGGTGATCGTTGATCTGAGCGCGGCTTTCGCCGAGGCATCCCTCGCCTCGAAGGCTGATTACACCCTGTGGTGGGAGCGGCTTGATCTGCTCAGAAAGCAGTACCCTCTCGGCTACACACTGCCCGATGATGGCTTATTGTCGCCACAGCAGGTGATTCAGCGCATCGGCGAGATGTCGGGGCCCGAGGCGGTGTATGCGGCCGGTGTCGGCCAGCACCAGATGTGGGCGGCGCAGTTCATCAGGTATGAGCGTCCTCATGCCTGGCTTAACTCGGGTGGGGCCGGCACCATGGGTTACGGTGTGCCGGCGGCGATGGGGGCGAAGGTGGCCAACCCCGAGCGGGTGGTCTGGGCTATTGATGGTGATGGCTGCTTCCAGATGACGAATCAGGAGCTGGCGACCTGCACGATCAATAACATCCCCATCAAGGTGGCGATTATCAACAACTCCAGTCTGGGGATGGTGCGCCAGTGGCAGACACTGTTTTATGACGGTCGACACTCGTTCACCGACCTCAATACCGGTCACGGCACTGCCATGATCCCTGATTTTGTGAAGCTGAGCGAGGCCTACGGCTGTCTGGCGATTCGGGTGACAAAACCCGAGGAGGTGGATGCCGCCATCCAACTCGCTCTTGACACCAACGACCGGCCCGTGGTCATCGATTTCGTGGTCAGTCGTGATGCGATGGTCTGGCCCATGGTGCCCCAGGGGCTGAGCAATTCGAGCGTGCAGTACGCCAGGGACCACGCCCCCGACTGGGAAGAGGAGTAATGTTTATTTCTGCGGAGCTGGACTCGTGACCCATATACTTTCTCTTCTCGTTGAAGACAAGCCGGGCCTGTTGACCCGCGTCGCTGGCCTGTTTGCGCGGCGCGGCTTCAATATCGAGTCGCTGGCCGTGGGCAAAAGCGAGATTGAGGGGCTCTCTCGCATCACCGTTGTGGTCGATGTCGAGAAGCTGCCGCTGGAGCAGGTGACGAAGCAGCTCAATAAGCTTGTTAACGTTATCAAGATTGTCGAGCTCGACCCCAGCCAGTCGGTCACCCGTGAACACCTGCTCATCAAGGTGCGGGTCGATAACATCACGCGCTCCCAGGTGCTGGAGGCTGTTGGCCTGTTCCGGGCGCGGGTGGTAGATGTCGCTGCCGATGCTCTGGTGATTGAGACCACCGGCGACTCGGGTAAGGTTCAGGCTTTCCTGCGGGTGCTTGAGCCGTATGGGATCAAAGAGATCGCCCAGAGCGGTGTGTTGGCCATGGGCCGCGGACCCAAGAGCATCACCGAGCGCGTGTTCAAGAACTAGTTCTGTCTTCGCCTATTCTTTTGTACGAACTAACATAAGGAGAACCATCACATGACCGATGTCTTTCACGATAAAGACGCCGACCTGTCTCTCATCCAGGGCAAGAAAGTGGCCGTGATCGGCTACGGTTCGCAGGGCCATGCGCATGCGCTCAACCTGCGAGACTCCGGTGTCGAGGTCAAGATCGGGCTCAAACCAGAGTCAGCGAGTGTACCGAAGGCCACCGAGGCTGGCTTTGAGGTGCTGTCGAGTGCTGAGGCTTCTGCCTGGGCAGATGTTGTGGTGATTCTTGCGCCCGACCAGCACCAGCGTGGGCTATTCGCCGCCGATGTCAAAGACAATCTGCAGCCGGGCAATGCCATTCTTTTCGGACATGGCTTCAACATCCGCTTCGGCTATATTCAGGCCCCAGAGGGTGTCGATGTGATCATGGTCGCTCCTAAAGGCCCCGGTCACACGGTGCGCCGGGAATTCGAGGCGGGGCGGGGTGTTCCGGTGATCGCTGCGGTCGAGCAGGATGCCTCGGGCAGCGCCTGGGACCTCACCTGGAGCTACGCTCGCGCTCTCGGTGGTCTGCGGGCTGGTGGCATCAAGACCACATTCACCGAGGAGACTGAGACCGATCTGTTCGGTGAGCAGGCGGTGCTCTGTGGTGGCACCTCGCAGCTGGTGCAATACGGTTTCGAGACTCTGATCGAGGCTGGTTATCAGCCCGAGATCGCCTACTTCGAGGTGTTGCATGAGCTCAAGCTCATCGTCGATCTGATGTGGGAGGGCGGTATCGCCAAGCAGCGCTGGAGCATCTCAGACACCGCAGAGTACGGCGACTACGTTTCGGGTCCGCGGGTGATTGACCCCTCGGTAAAAGAGAACATGAAGGCGGTGCTGGCCGATATTCAGTCCGGTGCCTTCGCCGAGCGTTTTATTGCCGATCAAGATGCTGGTGCTCCCGAGTTTCTGGCGCTTCGCGCCAAGGGCGCTGCCCACCCGATCGAAGCCACCGGCCAGAAGCTGCGTTCGCTGTTCGCGTGGAAGCAACAGGACGCTGACTACACGGATGGCTCCGCCGCGCGCTAGCGTGTCCTCTTACGAACGACCCCGGCCCGCGTGGTCGGGGTCGTTCGTGTTGTGCCCTGTGTCCTAGGACGGCTCCTCCAGATGGCGGGAGAAGATCACCGGTGGCGGGAGTCGCTACTCCCGCCACCGGCTGCTTACTCCCGCCGCTCGCGTCAGTTCTCCCGCCGCCGGTACTTACTCCCGCCGGATCGGTTTGTTACTCCCGCCGCGTGGAGAACGCTTCGGGGATCGCAATCTGGCCTGCCCGCCCACCGACTTCACACCCTCAACAACGAAGAGCCCCTAAACACATAGGAGCAGAACCCGCCGCGCTGCGGGCCACCTCGATTGGGCGTTCGACGGCAAGAAAAGCTACGGTGATCACTATGACTTCCCTCAAAGAATCCAGCCCGCTGCGGCGGACTGTTGGAGTGCTGCGCATCGCTGCCGGCCTTCTGGTGTTCGCCGCCATTGTTACTCAGATTGTTGACCGTCTGGGGAGCGATGTTTTTGTCCCCAGTAAATATTTCACCTTATTTACCATCCAGTCGTCGCTGATGAACGTCGTGGTTCTTCTGGTCGGAGG
>JBOFDJ010000104.1:0-38805 GCA_051646885.1 Rhodoglobus sp. | reverse complement strand
AATCACATCACTACGTGAAGAGCTTAGGGGCTATCCGGGAGAGGTACATTGCTCTCTTGTTTCAGCGAAACCGAGCCTCTGCTGTTCGCTTTCAGTGCCTGCTCCCAGGCCACAGCGCTGAAGCTTTCGGCGGGAGACGTAGTCAAGGCATCCTTCGGAAAATTAGGAGAGGTCCTGCGCCTTGCGTCCGGGATATGAGCAGCCTGCAAACATTAGACAATGCTGATCCAGTCAGCCGATGAAGGAGGCGAAACTCTTGTCTACAACGGCGCGAAGATAATCTGCGGGGGTGCCGTCGAGGTCGTCCAAGTTGGTCCCTTGGCTTATGAAAGTTATGTCATCAAATTCAGACTCGCGTCCAGCCGTTTGCTCGGACTTCACCAACTCTGTGTAGCTCCGCACCACAAAGGCATTCGCAAGGGCGGGTGCAGTGAAGAAGAATCCCGCATTCCCGTTAGTCACCCTTCCTGCCATAAATAGATCGAGGTTCTCGGGCGGGACGTTTATTCCTACTTCTTCGAGGAGCTCGATAGCAGCGTGACGACGAAGGCTCGACAGAGTCAGCGGTTCTCCAAGGGGAGGGGGCTCCATAAGTCCCCCTGGTAGCTGAATCCGACCTGGGCTGCTTGTGTGAGTGGACATTCTTCCCAGCAAGAGTTGTCCTTCGTGAGTTGGCTGGATGACACAAACGAAGACTGATGACAAAGCTGGAGCGTCTGGAAGATTGCGTAATACTCGATAGCGATACGATGCACGGGTCCAAGATATGATTAATCCTCCGGTCGCTTCGCGGCGGAAATCTGTACAGAGTACTGCGGGTCCATCGAACAGATCGGCGTTACTTTGAACCATCTTGTTCCACAGACTATTCACTGCGAAGGTTGTCTCGGCAGACAGGAGCCTTTCAGTGGTCTCACAAAAGCGCACTGATTTGACCTCATAAAGCGACACGCCTTCCCGAGGCTGAATGCGGTCCATGCGAGACAGTATTTCACGCGGGCAACACCATAGGGTCGATCAGGTGAATCGATGCGGTTTCGAAGCGTCACGCATGACTGATTCACTTTTTATCGAGGTTGAAGCACTGCTGATCGATGAGTCAGACCGTCTCGGGACCGGAGTTATGGACACGGTCGGCCTAAGAGGTCACGCCGATAGCAAGGTGCTGTGTTCATAAATCCTGCAGTGCGGGAAAACCCTGTGCCACGAATGCCGGTTTTCCGGAGAACAATACCAGCGTCGGCACTTCACTGCAGGAGTTATGCGCGCCTACCGGCGGGAGCAGCGACTCCCGCCGCGTGGGCTGTTCGCGGGCTGTTGCCGCGTTGTGGATGCTTTTCAGCGAAAAGCTACGCCGGCGCGGTCGAGTCCACAATCGAATCGGAGGCTTGCTATGTCCGCCATGTGAACACCGGAAAAGGTTCACCCCGAGCGTGCGCGTCTGTTATGCGTCCGGTTTTTCTGCGCTCGTTGAAGCGATGACCCAGGCCGCATAATCTGGCTGAGCATCCACGCTCAGGAATGCGAGCACCTGTGGCACGTCATAGGGATGAAGTTCGTTAACACGCCGCACTACTTCTGGAATGAGCGATGCCCGAGTGTGGATCATCGCGAAAGCCTCAGCCTCATCCAGAATCTCACCCTGCCAGGCATAGATGGATCGGATCCCCGGAACAATGTTCACGCACGCTGCGAGTCGCTCCCCCAAGAGGGCACGTGCGATAGCCGCAAGATCGTCCGGTTTCTTAGCGGTGACTGTCATGCTCGCTATCACTTCCACTAGACCGCCCCTCGTCTCAGGCACTGTGCCGCAAGGACAGTCTGACATCTTCGCTAACACTGCCCGAGACGGGCAGCCCCTTTCTGTCAGAAATCACAGCAGGGTCATGGTCAACGAAGGGTAGCCGCGGCGAACGCAGCGTGGAATTCCTGCGTGCGCGAGTCGCCCGCATACTCCGGCCGCGCAAATTCACGAGCCAATTCCCCACCCACCATAAGGAGGCTCGGCAACGAGCGCCGGGCTCCCGCAAGCGCTTGGTGGCCCAGAGTCAAGGCTTCATCGAGGTCCCCTTCCCGAGCAGCCACAACACCGAGCGTGATGCGCGCCTCGGCATTGCGCATCGGACTGCGCTCACCGCCAATGTCGCTGGAGCCCAATCGAAGCACTTCTTCGGCATACGTCTGCGCAAGCGTGTTGTTGCCGATATTCCGGTAGGCATCCATTTCGTAGAAATGCCATTTCGCCGGGTCGATGATGAAATGGTCATCGGGGTTGAGAGGCCGTGGAAGATCTTCAAGGATGCGACGACCCCGGTCGAGGGAAACCTCCATCTCCCGCACATTCGCAAGCCGTGACCAGGCCTTAGCCGCCTGCGCGGCGAGTTGCACGCTGACACCCCGTGATCCTGCCACCCGCATTCCGTGCTCGCTCACGGCAATAGCACGGTGGTAGTCGCCGGATGTAATGGCGAACCAGGCAGACATTTCGTGCGCCCACCCCATCAGCTCGCGGTCATCCAACTCGGTCCCGAGTTCTAAGGCGAATTGCCGTGTCGTTTCGGCGGCGTTGCCCAATCCCGCGTCGTATTCGACGCAGCCGACGAGCAGCGCAAGTCGCGCGGCAAGAGCGAGGACTTCCCCGTGCTGAGCATACGTCAGCCGCTCATCCAAGAGCCGTGTGATCTGACGGAGCCACCGCTGCCCTTCCATACGTAGCTCGTGGGTTGGCCGATATCGGTACTCACCGCAGAGGCGATCAACCACAACACGAACGGCCCGAATTGTCGTCTGATCGATAGTGCTTCGCTGTAGGCGAGCCACCAGTTCGGCGGTGTCCATGCCCGCTGAGTCCACGAGGTGCAGACGCGCTCGTTGATCTTTCGGGAAGAAATCATCGGCAACGGTTCCAAAGGTTGCCGCAATATAACGGGCCCAATGGCGAGGCTGAACACGACCGGATTCCCACTCTTTCCATTGCCGAATCAGGCTTTCTTGCGTGCCGCCTTCCTTGCCGTTGGCTCGTTCATAAACAGCCCGAAGGTTCACGACGGCGTGGGCCTGAGACCATCCGCGCGCCTCGCGTTCCTGTGTGATCCGAATTGCCCATGACGCCTTCTCGCCCATGCAGCCAGTATGTCTGATCCGTTGGGGGAGGTAAAACCATGGCTAGCGTCGCAAGCTCCACAGCCTCAGCAGTTCCCGCAACAACCTCAGTCAATCACTCAACGCGGCGACACGTGAAACAATCTCACTCACAGGTAGCAGTTGCGACGCGCCTATGAAACGCCGCGCCACCAGGCAGCCGGCCTCATGAGCTTCGCGACCGGCATGGCTGAAGGACGCATCCTCGACAATCCACGGTGTGAGGCCCAGTTCGAAGGCGTCAGCCGCCGTCTTGAGAACGCACGACTCGGTAGCGATACCAGCGACGATGATGTTATGCCAGCCGCGCTGGCGCACAAGACGGGTGCCCTCGGGGGTGAACAGGGAGTAGATCGGTTTATCGATCACCGCGACCGCACCAGGGATAAAAGGTACGAGTTCGGGCACGATCTCCGTTTCCGGTTCCCGTGTCAGGCGGTGCCAGTCGAGAATGCTCTCGAACGGAGACCCGGGCTCGTTGATGAATCGTGTAAGCACATAAGGCTGCCCCATACCCGCCCATTGCTGAATAAGGTCCGTGATGACCGGCACGATATGAGCCGAGTGAGGTGTGATAAATCCGTTCTGGACGTCGACGACAACAAGAACGCTATCCGACTTCATAGTCGACCCTCCCTCTCTAGGTCTTGAAGCATAATGATCGCCTGGTCCAGGTGCTCGGTGAGTTCGCTGGTACGGATGATCGCTGATCGCATCCTTGCCTCTTGAGTGGTTTCCCGCGCCCTTGCGCCGACCAGTCGAGCGCGTAGCGCGCGGAGACCCCGCCAACCGTATGCCGTGGGAACAATCGGTTCGCGTCCCGCCGCTACCTGTTCACGGAGGTAGTTGCAGTAGCACCAGAGCGCCTGTAGGACGGCCTCAAATTCGACGAGCGTCTCGGGGCGAAGCGCGTCGTGGTCAGTGGTGATCGGCAAGTAGCTCACGCCAGCCCAACTGGCGTAGCCGGCGGGGTCATTTTCGGACTCAGATGTCGGACTTGACCGGCGCGGTTCCTGCTTCGGAGGCTATGTCGTAGTCATCGATCAGTGCTACTCGGTCGGCGGGCCAGATGGATTCGGATACTTCGAGCACGGCGGCTTGCTCGTCGCGGGCGATGTGGACGACGTGGAGTACGTAGGTGCCGATCGGGAGGTCGAAGCTGTCTGCTTCGTCAGCTGTCGCCGGGCGTGCGATCCAGTGGTCGGTGGCGTGACTATATTTGCGCCCGGTTAGTTCTTCGACGCATTTGAAAAGTGCTTTGGGGACTACCGTTGGCTCAGCGAGGTAGGTATTCGCGGCTATGTCGAGCGGGAGGTAGCTAGCTCCGATTTCCTGAAGGTTGTTGTCGTCGTATAGATGGCGCTTACGGACGATTGCTGTTTGGTCGGCATCGGCACCCATCATGTCGGCAATGCGCGGCGGCAGCGGTGCTGGCCCGGCGGCGGTGATCTCGTGCCGGAATTTTCCGTTGAGTAATCCTGTTCGCGTACGCGCCGCTCCGTACCGGTTTCGGGATCTACGTTGGAGTCGGGTTTCGGCCCGGACGAATGTTCCGATTCCTTGTCGGGACTCGATGAGGCCCTCAGCTTTGAGGGTCGCCAGCGCTTGCCGGACGGTCGGCAGGCTTTTCCGATGATCTTGGGCAAGCGTGGTCTCAGAGGGAAGTTTGTCTCCTGGTCGCAGGTCGCCCGAGCGCACTCGTTCGCGTATGACCTCCGCGAGTTGTTGGTACTTCGGCATGCGTGCCATTTGGGTTTCATATCCTTCCTTGAACCTAATTTTACTCCTCATTAGGACTTGACAACAGTGGAAGAGGTGTGATTTTGTCTTAGCAAATCCTAATGATGACCTAATAACAGGAGGACTGAAATTATGGTGATGCAGCGTCGTATCAAGATTCAGCACTTGGATGTGTTCCCAGCGGGCGCGTTCCTCAAAGGCTCGGTTGAGCCGGTGGCGGATTTCCAGGTTGGGAAGGATTCGAATGGGAATCGACCACAGCAGCTCGATTCAGCTACAGGGTTGCCGATTTGGCAGGCGGTCGTTCTTGATGCCGATCAAGAGACCGGAAAGAGGACACAGCGGTGTCGGTACGTGATTACGCGGGTCGACAGAAGCAGTTGACATGTCCTGGGGCAACGACTGCTCGGTGACTCGGACCCTGATGATGGAGGAAATCAACACCATCCTTGGTGGTGCCGCTGCCACTGAATACACCCACACAAGCACCCTGGCGTCTGCGATTGATGACTGGCTGGTGACATTCGAGACGCACGTTTCTCAAGGGAAGCGATCACTGACGACCCTAGACACTTACCGGTACGAGGCCAGCCGTTTGGTGATCCCCGGCATTGGTGGGTTGCGGCTAGCCGAGGTGACGGCACCCAGATTGGATCGCTTCATCCAGGATGTCCGCGCTGAAAAAGGGTACGCGACGGCAAAAGCGTGCCGTCAGGTGCTGTCGGGGGTCTGTGGCTGGCTGGTTCGTCAAGGAGCACTGTCACCTAACCCGCTCTGTGACCTGACACCACTGAGGGCTGACGATACCGAGAAGACACAAACGTTGACTCCGGCTCAACTGCGAGCGTGGCTCAGCGTTCTTGATGGCAGCGCTTTCGCTCGACGTCATGATCTACCTGATCTGGCCAGGTTTATGTTGGCGACTGGCCTTCGACTGGGCGAAACGTTCGGGGTGACCTGGGCCGACCTTGACCTAACGGCTGGCGTGGTGAACATCACGCGAACCATTGTTCGGGTCAAAGGCAAAGGTCTGGTCGCGAAGAGCCTAAAGTCACAGGCCGCAGAGCGTGTCTTGTCACTACCGGGATGGTGTGTAGAACTACTCAAAGACAGGCAGAATAGGGTCGGCAGACTCGACGACCCCATATTCCCCGACACACAGGGCGGCTGGCGTGACACGTCAAACACCGCTAAAGCCTTCCGGGAAGTTCGTAAGAACACCGAGTTCGAATGGGTCACATCCCACACCTACCGCAAAACCGCTGCCACGATCCTTGACCACTCAGGAGCAACAGCCCACGAAATCGCCGCCCAACTCGGACACACAAGGGCCTCGATGACACAAGAGGTCTACATGTCCCGACGCGCCAGCAAAACCAACGCCGCCTCGCTCAGTTCACACAATCCACACGACTCATCTCGCTACCGCGCAAGCCTCTCGACGACAGCGCCATAAACCTGAGGGAACGTTGCCGCTGTGGGAACGATCATCCGCCGTAATGGGCTAGTCGCCGCCAGCACCACACCGGAGGTGAGTCGTCGAAAATCGCGACTGAGAGCACGCCACTGGCGGTCGTAGGCCGAGTTGTCGACTCGCGAATCTCCTCTGCTCGCGAGAATGTGCTGCACCGCAAGCCGGGCCTGATCAAAACCCAATCGCAGACCCTCACCCGTGATCGCATCAACATAACCGGAAGCGTCACCGATCAGTAGAACCCGACCAACAGAAGGTCGGCGAGCGCGCTGACGAAAAGGACCAGCCCCCCGCACAGTACCCCAGGGCTCTGCCCCGGAGAACCGGGCGGCGAGCGCGGGGATCGATCCTACGGTCTGCTCAAAGTTAGTGCGCTTCGGGCCGAGAACGGCAACTCCCACAAGATTTTCCGCAACCGGTGTGACATAAACCTCAGCATCCCTACCCCAGTGCACCTCAATAAGGTCGCTCCACGGCGCACAAGAAAAATGCTGCCGAAGACCAAACCTGTGCACCGCCGGAACGGACGGTAACTCAAGCCCAGCCGCCCGCCGGACCGTGGAATGCAAACCATCCGCACCCACTAACCACGCAGCATGTACGCCGTTGACCACAACACCGCTGGGGTGGTGGTCAAAAGACCGAACCCGACCGCTCAGCCGCTCAATACCGAGTTCCGCTGCGCGCTGGGAGAGCGCGGTGTGCAGCGTCGTGCGGCGAACCCCCCGGCCATGACCCAAGCGGAAGAGATGCTCGGCCTGCCTCGATGCTGTCACATAGCGCACCCCGCGCAGGGGAATCCCGGGAGGATCGATACCCCACCGCGTCAGAAGGGGCATGACGCCGGGCATCAGGCCCTCCCCACAAGCCTTATCGATCTCGCCCGCGCGAGGTTCAATCAGTATGACCGTGAGACCAGCCAATCTCGCCTCGATAGCGCACGACAACCCTGCCGGGCCACCGCCCACAATGACAAGATCGGCGTCGTTCATACGAGCTGCCGCAATGCCCTATTTTCTTCGGGAATCCGAAACCCCAGCAGCAGCACTGCGTTCAGTATTGTGAAAAGAACTGCCGTCACCCAGGCGGTGTGCACCAGCGGAAGAGCAACACCTTCCACAGCCACAATCAGGTAGTTGGGATGCGCAAGCCAAGCCCAACGGTACGGCCCACGAGAGACCCGCGCAGTGCCAGGAACAACGATCACACGAGTGTTCCACTGGCTACCAAGAAGATGAATGATCCGATATCTCCCGAGCTGGCAGAGCAGCACAACCACCAGCATGGGCCAGCCGAGTTCAGGAATGAAGGGGCGCCTCACCAGCAAAACCTCACCGATGCAGGCCAGCAGCAAACCGGTGTGTAGGACAATCATCCACGGAAAATGCCTCCTCCCGTACTCGATGCCGCCCCGTGCGAACGCCGCAACAGCATTACGCTTCGACACCGAGAGTTCGTATAGGCGCTCACCACTGGTGGCAAGAATGAGCAGGCCATAAAGAATGGCGCTCACGGCCACTCCAAAATCACGAACTCGGCGCTCACCCCAGGGCCGAGAGCAAACAGCAGGCCGACCGAACCAGGAGCAACCCCATCGTCAAGAACATCGGAAAGCACATGAAGCACCGCCGAAGACGAAAGATTGCCCACTCGAGCCAGTGTTACCCACGACTTCTCGAAGGCGGATCGCGGCAACTCCAGAGCACTCGCGAAACCTTCAAGCACACGCGGGCCTCCGGGGTGGGCAATCCAGGTGGTGACATCGGCAATGTTCAGTCCGTTATCGGAGAGGAACCCTGATATTTCGGCGGGAAAATTCTGCTCGATGAGA
Source organism: Rhodoglobus sp. (assembly GCA_051646885.1). Lineage (GTDB taxonomy): Bacteria > Actinomycetota > Actinomycetes > Actinomycetales > Microbacteriaceae > Rhodoglobus. Next base: position 30,619 of record JBOFDJ010000104.1, on the reverse strand, counting down.
TCCGCAACCCCGGCTTTTAGGACAACTTCTAAGCCAGTCTCACCTATGTTGAGACCAATCACCTCTGCTGTGTCCGGGTAGAACGAGCTGCGGGTATCAACAATACGCGGGCCGGGGTCCGGTAAATCATCACCCACCAGCACCACCGCAGTGGCCCCGTCGCCAAAAATTCCGCTCGCCACAAGATTGGCCGTTCTGTCGTCACCGTGCTGCAACGTGAGCGAGCACAGTTCAACGCTCAGCAGAACACCAACCTCCCCCGGATGCCCCACCAGGTAGTCATTGACCCGAGCCAGCCCCGCGGCTCCTGCAACACAGCCCAAACCAAATGAGGGTAGGCGTTTCACATCGGAGCGCAGCCCCAGTCGCTCCATAAGCAGAGCATCAACGGAGGGGGCAGCGACACCAGTCACCGAGGTGAACATCAGAAAATCGATGTCGCACGCGTCACGCCCACAGGCAGCGAGTGCGGCACGAAGAGCACGTTCCGCGAGCTCGGTAGCAATCTCGATAAAGATGTCGTTGGAATCGCGAAACGTTCCGAGGCTTCGGTAGCGTTCGATCGGTAGCGCGGTGTGTCGAGTATCAATCCCGGATGCCGCGTGCAGCCGCTCAAGCAGCTCGCGTCGACCGGGTTCTTTCGAGATCAGCGGTGCCAGTTCAGCCGTCATCGTAGTCTGCGAGTATTTATTGTCCGGGAGCACTGGGGCAACTGCCGCTATTCGCGTCACTTTCCGAACCTAACACGATCTTCGCTACATTCCACTCGCGTATTGGCTCGATCAGAGTGCGATATCAGCGTCTGAGGAGAGCTCGTGCCATCCACTTCGAGCGCCACTCAGCTGAGAACGTGGCGCTGGCCGGTAGCAGTCTGAATCAGCCATCTCGGCGATCATGAGACTCGCTAGCTCAGCAATGCGCTCTACGGGAACCTGAAAAGCACGGCATGGCCCGAGCGGTGGTGGGTTTCCGCTGGTGAGTTGGCGCAGGTCAATATCGGCAAGCTCCGGTGACTGATCAAGCACGAATCCGGTGCTGCGCCGCTGCGGCTGACCATCGATCAGTGCTGTCCACACCGCAATTTTCCAGAACATTCTCGGGATGCGCACATCGCGGTATCGCGCATCATCCGACCTTAACACTGGCCCCGTAAATACGCTCATGCGCAACTGATCGGCGTCGACGCGGGCGAGTACGTGGCCTTCAAGGCCAGGCCACAACTCTTTGCCCTGACTAGCGGCAAGGGCGAGCGGAGCGGCATTGGTGTAGAAAAAAGTGTCCGTATGGGCCTTTTTAGCTTCTTTGCCCCAGCTTGGCGCGCTTCGGCCTACAAGGTGCACACGATCAAAAACATTGTTCTTATACAGCTCCGCTCCCGTCTGCTGTTCAGTCGCAACGCGTTTATCGAGGCGCCACACACTGGCCCGCTTCATCTCAGTGAGCTCAGCTCCAGAAATGTTGACCGCCGTGGCGGCGGCGATCCGGCGTGCAGGGTCAAGCAGCACGCTGAAGTTCGTGTAGTCGAGCTCAATCGTCTCGTGCTGGAGCTGCGGAAGCGCCAGCGGAACCCCAAGAAATTCCGCGTCGTATCCACCCATGATTCGAGATTATCCACCTTGCGGGCGTTATGACGGGTATCACCCGCCGAGGCCCCTGAACTCTATGGACCGGCAGCCTCGGCAGCACTACCGCCCCGAAAGCTAGCGTCCCCGCACCCGAGACATCTACCAACGATGTCTCGGGCCACCACAGGGGTGCGCGAGGGGGGACTTGAACCCCCATGCCCTCACGGGCACACGGACCTGAACCGTGCGCGTCTGCCAATTTCGCCACTCGCGCTCACCGCCAACAGCACGCCGTCGACTGAGTGAGATTATCACAGTGCGGATGCTGAACAGTGGTCTGCACAGCTTCCCTGAAGGTCACGAGGCGCAACCTGTCGCCCAGCAGCTAACATCGAATACCGGCACAGGCAACCACAAGGAGAGTTTTGGGTCTTCTGGACAGTTTCGAAAAAGGTCTTGAGCGCGCCGTTAACGGTGCTTTCGCCAAGACCTTCAAAAGCGGACTGCAGCCCGTGGAAATCACCAGTGCTTTACGTAAAGAGCTCGACACCAAGGCCGCGGTGGTATCACGCGACCGCATCCTTGTTCCCAATACTTTCACGGTCTTCCTCAGCCATACCGACTACGAGAGGATGACCGGGATAGGGCCCACCCTCATCGACGAGCTCTGTCAGCTTATGCAGCAGCACGCCACCGCTCAGCGATATTCTTTCTCCGGCGGTATCTCAATCTCACTGGCCGAGGATTCCCGTCTCAGTCAGGGCATGATCGAGGTTGAGTCCGTGAATGTGAAAGGCAACGTCAGTTGGACTCCGGTGCTCGACATCAACGGCAAGCGTCACCCCATTAAACATTCTCGAACCATTGTAGGGCGCGGTAGTGACGCCACTATCACCGTTGACGACACGGGAATCTCACGTAAACACGTGGAGATCCTGTGGGATGGCACCCGAGCCGAAGTCTCAGATTTGGGGTCAACCAATGGCTCTCTTCTTAACGGAAAACGAGTATCTCACGCCCCGCTTCCCCCGGATTCTGTGATTGACATCGGTCGCACTCGGATCGTGTTCCGTGTCCTCGCGCAGGCCACGACGGTAAAAGAGCCCCTGCCACCGGGCAACTCTGCGCCCCGAAACGGTGTCCGCTGATGAGCGAGCTCACTCTTCTTATCTTGAGGATCGCCTTCCTTGTGCTGCTCTGGGCTTTCGTATTCGCGATCGTCTATGCGGTTCGCTCCGATCTTTTTGGGCAGGCTGGTGGGGGCGTTCCCGCAACACCGGCAGTCGCAAGTTTGGCCCTGACCGAGACTCCTGCCCCCGAAGCCACCCCAACGGGTTCATTGACTGCGCGCCGCCTCGTTATTACTTCCGGTGCACGTTCCGGTCTCGAAATGGATCTCCCCGATGACGCCATGAGCATCGGTCGCTCCGCTGATTGCGGGCTAGTGATTCGTGATGATTACACCTCCACCCATCACGCTCGCCTGCTGTTGTGGGATGTCGGTTGGGTTATTCAGGACCTAGAATCAACCAACGGAACATTCCTGAACGGCACTCGTGTGCTGGTTCCGACTCAGGTTCCCCTCAACACACCGGTCAAGATCGGTACGACCAGTTTCGAACTTCGGCGGTAGGTGAATGATCACGACAGCTAAGAGCGCGGCTGTTTCGCATGTGGGAAAGATCCGCAGCAATAACCAAGACAGTGGATACGCAGGTCAGCACCTGTTTGTCGTCGCCGACGGTATGGGCGGTCACGCCGGTGGCGATGTGGCCTCGGCCATCGTCGTTAACCGAATCTCGGAAATAGACCAACTGTATTCTTCTCCAGATGACGCCGAATCTGCCCTGAAAACAGCACTGTTCGCGGCCAATTCTCTTCTTGCCGAGACGGTTTTCGAGCACTCAGAGCTCACCGGAATGGGAACAACAGTCAGTGCAATTCTCCGGGTTAAAAACCAATTAGCACTGGCCCATATAGGGGATTCCCGTGTCTATCTTCTCCGTGCTGGGGTATTAAATCAGGTAACAGCAGATCACACTTTCGTGCAACGACTGGTCGACAGTGGACGCATTACCCCGGAGGAGGCGGCGGTGCACCCGAGGCGCTCCGTCCTGATGAGGGTTCTGGGTGATGTTGATGCCTCGCCCGAAATTGATACGACTGTGCTCTCTACTCTCCCTGGAGATCGTTGGCTTTTGTGCTCCGATGGTCTGAGCAGCTATGTCACTGACGAGAAGGTGCGCTACGCCCTGTCGACGATTCCCACCGCACAGGCGGCGGCGGAACGACTGATCAAAGAGAGCCTTGATCAAGGGGCACCCGATAATGTCACCATTGTTATCGTCGACATCGATGAGTCCGTCGATTCCGCTCATGTTCCGCCCATCATGGTCGGCTCAGCCGCGGCACCACTGGTCTTTGAAAGCGATAGCGTTCGTCGTCCCCTGCGTCTGCCGAGTTTGCTGCTCCATCCACTCAAGGCGACTCCACCAGAAGACAGTCATTTCGAACCAGAATCAGATGACTACCTGAGTGTGCTCATTCAGGAGGATCGACGCCGCGCATTCCGTCGACGCATGAACTGGCTCGCTTTTATGGTCATCGCTGCTATCGCGATTGTCGCGGTCTGTGTGATGGGCTATCAATTCACTCAACGGCAATATTACGTTGGTAGCGATAATGGCAACGTCGCCATCTTTCAGGGGGTGCAGCAGGATCTCGGTCCCTTCTCACTATCCCATGTGTATACGACCACGACACTCCGGGTGAGTGACCTTCCCACCTATCAAAGGGAAAATGTCGAGGCCACTATCAATGCTGACGATCTCAATGATGCTCGTCGTATTATCGAGCAATTATCAGACACGAAAAGGCCCTAGCATCGCTACCACCCAGGCACCAGCAACTATGTCGACGCTCACGTCGACCATTCGCTTGCGCCTGCGCATCCCAGCAAAGCTTCGCAACCGTGAGCTCGCGCTACTGCTGCTCGCGATCATCATCAACCTTGGGTGCATCGCCCTCGTCCAACTGGGAGCACTAGGGCAACTCGAACCGGGCCCATTGATTCACATGGGGATGCTCGGGGCACTCACTATTGTCATGCATGTGGTTCTGCGCATCGTTGCCCGGGATGCCGATCCACTGATTCTTCCCCTTGCCACCGTGCTCAATGGCCTAGGTATTGCCATGATCTATCGGATCAGTCTTGCTGCAGGGCTGCAGGGCTGGGATAACAGCGGGACACGACAGGTGGCTTGGACAGCGATGTCAATAGTCATCGCCATCGTTGTTCTTTTACTCGTGCGTAATCATAGAATTTTACAGCGGTACACCTATGTCGCGATGGCCACCGGGATCCTACTGCTGGTGCTTCCCATGCTGCCGGTGATTGGTAGCGATCTCGGAACCAGCGCGCAGTTATGGATCAAAATCGGCGCGTTCTCATTCCAGCCGGGCGAACTGGGGAAGGTAGCTCTGGCAATCTTTTTCGCGGGCTATTTGGTAACAGCACGTGATTCACTCTCTATGGTGGGGAGGAAGGTCCTCGGAATGCAGCTTCCCCGAGCTCGCGATCTTGGACCGATCTTGGTGGTTTTTGCCGCCTCCATGATAGTTCTTGTGGTGCAGCATGACCTCGGTACGGCACTGCTATATTTCGGGCTCTTCCTAGTGATGCTCTATGTCGCCACTGGCCGCTCCAGTTGGGTGATCCTTGGTCTTAGTCTGTTCCTGATCGGTGCCTTCGTGGCAAGCCGAAGCCTCGGCTACGTTGGCGGGAGAGTGGACTCCTGGCTTGACGCATTCAACCAGGATATATACGACGCCACCGGAGGCAGCTATCAGCTTGTTCAGGGTCTTTTCGGCTTTGCTGATGGCGGCGTTATCGGTACCGGACTGGGTCAAGGCAGCCCCGAGATCACACCGCTTGCTGAGAGTGACTACATCATTTCCGCGCTCGGCGAAGAGCTTGGATTGGTCGGAGTCTTCGCCATTCTTGCCTTATATCTCCTCTTAGTGTCGCGCGGCTTCCGCATCGGTTTCGCCGGCCGCGACGATTTTGGTCGACTCCTGGGCGTCGGCCTGTCGTTCGTTATCGCCCTGCAAATTTTTGTCGTCATCGGTGGTGTCACCAGGGTGATCCCTCTCACTGGTCTGACCACCCCTTTTCTTGCCGCAGGAGGCTCATCACTCGTGGCCAACTGGATCATCGTCGCACTGCTTCTCCGGCTTTCCGACACCGTTCGCACCGAACTGCTTCCGGTCGCTAAGACCAACAAGGAAAACCGTGTGGCGGTGAAACCATGAATAAAGAACTCAAGCGGGTCAGCACTGTCGTTCTCTTGATGTTCATCTCGCTGTTCATCTCAAGTTCAATCATTCAGGTCGCCGCGGCGGACGGCCTCAAAGCGGACGGTCGAAACTCGCGCACACTGTATGCAAGCTACTCCGCCGAGCGGGGTCCCATCCTTATCGATGGTCAACCGATCGCATACTCGCAGCCCAGTGATGATGAATTTAAGTTCCAGCGGGTTTACACCAATGGGCCACTCTATGCCCCCATCACCGGCTATTTCACACTAAACCAAGGAAATACCGGGCTGGAAAGCTCACTGAACAGCCACCTCAGTGGCACCTCAAATAGCCAGTTTTTTGATCAAATAAACGCGATCGTTACCGGCAAAAAGCCTCAGGGTGCCTCAGTTGAGTTAACAATCGACCCCATCGTGCAGCAGGCCGCCTGGGATGCTCTGGGTGACTATCGCGGCGCAGTGATCGCCATTCGCCCAAACACTGGAGAAATCATCGCCATGGTATCGAAGCCTAGCTTCGACCCCACTACACTCGCGGTGCACGATTCCGATCAGGTTATCGATACGTACTCACAGCTGCTTGATGACCCGACCGGGCCGCTTTTCAACCGAACCCTCGCTGGATCGCTCGATCCTCCCGGGTCAACCTTCAAACTCGTGGTCGCCGCTGCGGCATTAGAAAGTGGCAACTTTACTGCCGAGAGCGCGTTCCCGAATCCAGCAAGTCTCACCCTTCCCCAGTCAAGTTTTGCCATCGGCAACTCAAACGGCGGAACCTGCGGCGGTGGTGACACGGCAACGATCGCTACAGCAATCCGCCTGTCATGCAATATTCCCATGGCGGAACTCGGGGAAGAACTTGGGTATAAGAAGATTCTCGAACAGGCCACTAAATTTGGGTTCAATGAGAGCATCCCCGTTCCGCTCGATTCAACACCAAGTATTTACCCTCGTGTCCTGGATGAACCCCAAACCATGCTGTCGGCTTTTGGTCAATCCAGTGTGCGCGCCTCACCCCTGCAAATGGCCATGGTCACCATGGCTATAGCGAACGGAGGAAAAATCATGAAACCGAACCTTGTTGAAAAAATCCAGTCGCCAGATTTGAATGTTATCGAGGAATTCTCACCAACACTTTTCCGTCAGGCCATCAGTGAACAGACCGCGACCTCATTGACCGAACTCATGGTCGCATCCGTCGACAATGGGGCAGCGAGTACTGCCACAATAGAGGGAGTGAATGTCGCAGGTAAAACCGGAACGGCGGAGAACGGAGACAGTGATCCTTATACCCTCTGGTTTACTGGTTTTGCGCCGGCAGACAATCCAGAAGTTGTTGTCGCGGTGGTCGTTCAAGACGGTGGTGGCCTCGGTCAAGACGGAACTTCGAGTGGCATTTCTGCCCCGATTGGTAAGCGCGTGCTCGAGGCGGTGTTGAACAAATGAGACCTTCAACTGGGCTTACCTTTGGTGGTCGTTACCAGCTCTCGAGCCGTGTCGCGATTGGCGGCATGGGCGAAGTCTGGCAGGCGACAGACCTGGTTATCGATCGCATCGTGGCGATCAAAATTCTTAAAGATGAGTATCTTGGCGATCCCGGTTTTCTTGAGCGATTTCGAGCCGAGGCCCGTCATGCTGCTCTCGTCAATCACGAGGGTATCGCCAATGTGTTTGACTACGGTGAAGAAGACGGCAGCGCCTACCTTGTCATGGAACTTGTTCCTGGTGAAGCTCTGAGTTCCATCATCGAACGCGAGCGCATTCTCTCGGCCGACCGTGTTCTCGACATCATGGCTCAAACTGCTGCCGCGCTTCATGCAGCTCATACAGCAGGGCTGGTGCACCGCGACATTAAGCCTGGCAACCTGTTGATCACCCCTGAGGGGAGGGTCAAAATCACCGACTTCGGCATCGCCCGGATTGCCGACCAAGTGCCCCTCACCGCCACAGGGCAGGTGATGGGCACTGTGCAGTATCTTTCCCCGGAACAGGCCAGCGGTCATCCGGCTTCTCCCAGTACTGATCTGTACTCACTGGGTATTGTCGCCTACGAATCGCTCGCAGGTCATCGACCCTTTAGTGGCGAGTCGCAAGTTGCTATCGCCATGGCACAGATTAACGAAACACCTCCGGAGCTTCCCGCCGCAGTGGCAGACCCGGTACGCAACCTGGTGTATTCCTGCCTTGCCAAAAACCCAGCAGATCGGCCTGCCTCCGCCGCCCATCTCGCCCGGGCAGCGCAAGCATTACGCCGAGGTGATGTCACCGCCGCTGCCACCGCTGTAGGGGGCGTCCTCGGCAACGGCACGCTCGCGGCGACGGTTGGTGCTCACTACGGTCAGAACAACCAGGCCACTACCGTCATCCCACATCAAGAACCTCTGCCCACCACGGCGGTTGCCCCAGAACCACCACGGCGTAACGCCTGGACTTGGCCGCTTATTGTCATAATTTCACTTCTGGTTGTGGTCCTGGTGGGCGCAATTATCGCTTTGATCAACACGTCGGGGGAATCACCGGTTCCCCCGTCATCGTCACCTCCATCCACATCACAGCAACCGTCGCCTAGCTCCACCCCATCGTCATCGTCGGCAAGTGACCGGGTTTCTCTTGATCCCAGCGAACTCATGGGTAGAGGGAAAGATCGCGTGGCTGAGCGTCTTACCGAACTAGGGCTCAGCCTCGACGCTCGCGATGGTGCCGTTGCCCCTACAGTAGAACAAGAGGGTTTGGCCTACAGCGTTAATCCTTACGGGAATGTGCGCGTGGGGGAGGTCATCACGGTGTCGTTCTACTCCCCGATTCCAGCTCCGCCCACAGCGGAACCACCACCCACAATGACCGCCTCTACTGGGCCTTACACTCCTGGATCAACCGTCACTTTTAGCTGGTCAGAATACAGTGGATGTCCGGCGGAGAGCCCTCTGACGGGATTCACCATCCAGACCAATGGAACCATCGTCGGCGGCACGGCATCACGCCCCAAGAGCGATACCTCTGTTGATATCACAATCTCTAATACGGTCGGGGAGACCACTGAAGTAAGCTATTCGGCTGTGTGCACCGACTTTGACTCGCCCACCTCCACTCCGGTCACCATCACCGTTGTGGAGGGATTGTAACGGTCGCAAACCGGTTCACGTTGTCACTCCCGCCAGCGGCTACAATAGCCGGGATAGTGTCCAGATGTAGCCGGGAGAGAACTCGTGATTGACGGTGTTGCAGAGAGTGTGCGGGAGCTCGCCGGGCGATACCACATCGGCAAACTCCTGGGCCATGGTGGTATGGCTGATGTTTACCAGGGAACAGACAGCAGGCTGGGTCGCCGTGTCGCGATCAAACTGCTAAAGCCGTCCCTCGCCAGTGATCCGGGCTTCCGCAGTCGCTTTCGCCGTGAAGCGCAAGATGCTGCAAAAATGGCACACCCCACAATCGTGCGTATTTTTGATGCCGGCGAAGAGACCGTCGATGATGCTGATGGCACCGAAACACTCCTGCCTTTCATTGTGATGGAATATGTCGACGGCAAGCTCCTGAAAGACATCATCGCCGAGGGTGTCATTGCGCCTACCGAAGCCGCTCGAATCGTCACACAGGTTCTTACCGCTCTTGAATATTCTCATCGGGCCGGGGTCGTGCATCGGGACATCAAACCGGGCAACATCATGGTTACGACCGGCAATCAGATCAAGGTGATGGATTTCGGCATCGCCCGAGCGATATCCGACTCTTCGACCACGATTGCCGAAACCAGCGCAATCGTGGGGACCGCTTCCTATTTCTCACCCGAGCAAGCGCGCGGTGAAGCGGTGGATGCCCGCACCGACCTCTATTCCACGGGCGTTCTGCTTTTCGAGCTGCTGACCGGTCATCCACCGTTTCGGGGTGATAATCCCGTGGCTGTGGCATACCAACATGTGAACTCTGACGTGGTGGCCCCGAGCACACTCAACCCTAAAATTTCACCCGCGCTCGATGCCGTGGTACTGCGTTCACTGTCAAAAGATCGCTTTGATCGATACCAGAGCGCAGACGATTTTCGGCAGGATGTCAAAACTGCGGTGGCTGGAGCAGTTCCGGTAGCCAAACAACTTGCGACCAAAGACTTCAACAACACTTTGTTCGGCGTCAACCCCAGCTCAACGACGGGTTCTGAGGCAGCCATCAGGCAACTTACCGTCGGCCCCGATGACAGATTTTCGCGAACCCAGAACCGTCCTCCTGTGGCATGGATTTGGGCGGGAATAGCCAGCATGGTCGTCATCATCGTTGCTGTCGTTTTCTGGAGCTTCAATTTGAGCCCTGCTAACCTAGCCCCCAATCTCTCCACCGAGGTGCCCAACCTAGTCGGCCAAAGCTTTGAAAACGGCTCGAGTTCCCTCGAAAAAAGCAAGCTGAATTTTGAGAGGATATCCGAAACGAGCTCTACGGTGCCAGAAAACACCATCGTGCGCACTGACCCTGAGGGGGGCAGCAGCGTCCCGCCAGAAACGCTGATCAAAATTTACGTCTCGTCAGGTCGGCCAACAGCAGCAATCCCTGATGTCTCTGGGATGTCAGAAGCGGATGCGGTGACAGCCCTTAGCGCTCGTAAGCTCGTATACGGAGTCACGAAACGCGATTACTCTCCTGATCTTGCAGACGGTTTTGTTATTGAGACTGACCCGAAGAGCGGCGCAACATCCGACAGCGGTGAACGAATTCGGGAAGGTGACACCATTAATCTGATTGTCTCTAATGGGCTCATCAATGTTCCCAACGTTACGGGACAATCCATCAAGGATGCCACTAATGCTCTCGCAGCCCTTCAAGTTGAACTCAAAACAAGAACCAACAACGAGTGTTCCGGCGGAATGGTATCGACGCAGTCCGTCGTAGGAGAACAAGCCCAGAAGACTCCTATCTCTCTTCTGGTTTGTCGTGACTGAAAACCGGAACTACATCCTCACCAGGGGGGAGAGGCCTCGAGCAGTCACAGCCGCTTCCTCTAGTCCGGCACTGGCAAGCCAGTTCCCCAGCATGCGGTAACCGCCCTCGGTTAGCACTGATTCGGGATGAAACTGTACGCCGAAGAGAGGAACACTCTCGTGACGGATTCCCATGATCACCCCGCCCTGGGTTCGTGATGTCACGATCAGTTCGTTAGGAACCGTCGAATCCACCACCGCCAACGAATGGTATCTGGTTGCACGAAAGGGCTGAGGAACACCCTGATAAAAAGCACTGTTATCGTGCTCGATAAGAGATGTTTTTCCGTGCATCAACTCATCAGCATGGGTTACCGTAGCACCCAACGCCTCGGCGATAGCCTGATGCCCGAGACACACTCCCAGCAAGGGCTGCTGGGCTGCCAGCGCCGCGGTGACGATGGGAATACTCACCCCCGCGTCTGCCGGCGTTCCAGGTCCAGGTGACAGCAATACAGCGTCGTACTCGCCAATGACGGTGGCAGCCGCATCCGCTGTAAACGAGTCGTTGCGTACGACCTCGGTTTCGGCTCCCAACTGAATCAAATAGCCGTTGAGTGTGTAGACGAAGCTATCGTAATTGTCTACCACGAGAACACGCGTCATGACTGTTCCACCGTGACCTCCTGCGGTGTAATAAAGTGATCAACCCAGGGAAACACCCAGAATATCAAGGCAGCGAGAATTGCTGTCAGCAGAAGTAACACGATGATCAACCGGACCCACACTGGACCGGGAAGTACGCGCCACAATGCCGCGTACATCAGCCCGCCACACTGGACTGCACAAGCGGTGCGATCTCGACTGGTGGACCACCAGCACGAGGGTACCAGGTGTCATAAAGTGAATACACAATAATGCGCTCGGATGACGTAAAGACCGGATTGCAGCTTGTCAGCGTAAGAATGCGATCAGTTGCCTTCACTCCGGGAGCGTGGGGGACAGGAGCAAGGACACTCACGCCGGTCGCAGGAACGTATTCGAGACTACGAACCACATAGCGATACCAACCGGCCTCCATCTCGATATATATTGAGTCGCCAAGCTGAAGCTTCTCAACATCAAAGAACGCCGAGCCATTGCCTGTGCGGTGTGCGGCATAGGCGGTGTTACCAACCTCGCCCGGCATTTGGGTTCCTGGGTAGTGCCCGATTCCGGCACGGAGTACATCATCCAGCCCGACCCCTTCACGGACAGGCCGAGTGTAATCAGAACCAAAGCGTGGAATTATCATATTCGCGAACTGGGTGGTGCTTTCGGGAACTGCCTGCACCGGCGGTGGGCCGGGGTCAAGCGGTTCTACCGGAGCCGGTAACACCGATTTGGTACCCCGGTTCCAGCCTTGACTGAGAGCCTTGGCCTGCTCCTGTTGTGCGTTTCCTGACATAAGGTTACCAAGCCATGTCTGCCATCCGATGAACAACAACACCAGCACAGCGGCGGTGATCATGAGTTCACCCAGTACCCCGAGGACACTGACACGCCGTGACCGAGCAGGCGGGGACATTGCAGGCTTGCTGACACCATCACCGCCAGCATCGATCACCATAGAGAAGATTCTAGGTGCTTGAGGCCACATCATTACCCAGCCAAAGGAATCCTGAAGATGCGCCTGATCCAGTTCAGGCTAGAATCTAGCCCATGGCCCGTACCAGTTCACGCACCAAGACTCCTCGCTCCGTCGAATCGACCAGCGGCGATCAGGCACCAAATGCCGTGTGGTTCAAACCTGTGATGTTCGGTTTCATGCTTCTCGGTTTGGTGTGGATCATCGTTTTCTATATGAGCAGCAGCACTTTACCCATAGCGGGCTTGGGGTCGTGGAACATACTGATCGGCTTTGGCATCATGTTCATTGGTTTCTTGATGACAACTCGCTGGCGCTGATCACACACTCAGCCACTAACTACAGTGGTGTAGTTATACCCACTGTGGAAAACCTGTGGAGAACTCGGTTTAGTAGCTAGAGCACAACACCAGCGAGCACAACAACAACGATCAATACACCCACAATGGCAGCGATCAGAGCAATCTGCGTGGCGCGCTGTTCGAGACTTCTCGTTTTCATATAAACGAACGCGACCGCAGCCCCCACGGCAAGACCGCCTAGGTGCGCTTGCCATGCAATATTTGTATTCGGCAAAAAACCGATCAGAATATTGAGACCGATCAGCACCACTAGCTGCACATTATTGCCGCCGAGCTTTCGTTGAATCACGAAGTACGCCCCCAGTAGCCCGAAGATAGCACCCGATGCTCCTACCACTGGGGTGAAGGGTGCAAGCAGAAGCACGGCAACCGATCCACCGAATCCGCTGATGAGGTAGAGAGCCACAAAACGCAGTCGACCTAACATCCCTTCAAGCTCACGACCAAAAAGGAACAGTGACAGCATATTCAACAGAATGTGCAGAATGGAGCCGTGGAGAAACAAGGCTGTGAGCATTCGCCATGGCTCGCTAAAGGTATACGGTCCGTAGTACAGCAGCGCCTGTTGTACCGGGCTGTTGGGCACAATCTGGATAATGTAAACCAACACGGTCAGGCTGATTAGAGCGTAGGTCACGACCGGGATGTTGCTCGAACCGCGCAGTGCCCTCACAAACCCTGGTGTGCGGCGCGGTGCACGAGATTGAGCCGCTTTCACGCACTCCAGGCAGTGCACCCCCACAGCGGCAGCAACCTGGCATTGCGAGCAAACTGTCCGGGCACACCGCTGACAGAGAATATAACTCCGTCGGTCAGGATGCCGATAGCAAAAGTCATTCGAGGTGGTTGACACCAAGAATCAGAGCTCGTCGACGGTGAGACTTTCGATGATCACATCGTTCAGTGGTTTATCACGAGCGTCTGTATCGACCGCCTCAATAGCATCAACAACACGTTGCGACTCCTCATCAGCCACAACACCGAATATGGTGTGTTTTCCCTGGAGCCACGGGGTCGCAACGGTGGTGATGAAAAATTGTGAGCCGTTTGTTCCCTTACCGCCTCGGGTGCCGGCGTTGGCCATGGCGAGAACATATGGCTGAGCAAAGCTGAGATCAGGATGAATTTCGTCATCGAACTCATACCCAGGCCCTCCGGTGCCCTGTCCCAGCGGATCACCGCCCTGAAGCATAAATTGCTTAATAATGCGATGGAAGACCACCCCATCATAAAGCCTGTTCTGTGACACGACTCCGGTAGCAGGATGAGTCCACGTGATCGTTCCCGAGGCAAGGCCGATGAAATTCGCCACCGTTTTTGGGGCGTGGTTACCAAAAAGGTTGAGTTTGATCGTTCCGAGGGAAGTATTCATGGTTGCAACCGCTGTATGCATAGAAGTAATTCTATGCATAGCCATCCAGTCAGGAATTTTCTAGCGGCTAGTCGCGTGTGACGATGTTGCATTACCTCCCAGCGGTATCGCGTGACATTATGGTCAGACGTTCGATTTCCCACTGGAGGTTTTCCTCATGGCAGTATCACGCAGACGCCGCAAAGAACTTACGAAGCTCAAGAATCAAGCCGAAGACTTATGGGACAACCAGAAGGAGCTTCTCAATCACGCATCAAAGGTAGTCAGTGAGGCTCAACGCCAAGCCCGTTATTACGCCCGAGAAGAGCTGTCGCCACGCATCCGTGATCGTTACACCGGAAGCATGAAGCCCGTCGTTGATTCGGCTGTTTCTGCGGCCCACAGCAGCTTTGCTGGGGCGCGCTCTGTGGCTCAGCAGACTCGCGAACGTATTGCGAGCGATGTATTGCCCGGAGTAGCCTCCGCGCTCGGCACAACACTTGCGGTAATTGAAGTCGCGAAGAATCAACAGGTGCGGGCAGCCATCGGGAGGGCGGCTAAATTTGGTACAGATGTTCGTGCTCGAACTGGCTTCACACAGCCAAAACCACACACCGGGCCCGGTAGCTACGTTCTCATAGGCTTAGGAGTTGTCGCACTCAGCGTGGTTGCTTATGCCGCTTGGCAGACATTGCGCGCTGATGATGAGCTCTGGGTTGAAGAGGATGCTGTCGAGGTTCTTCCGAGTGAATGAGAACGGAAATCCTTAGCTCTGGTGACTAGGCGAAGATCACTCCCGCTGCCGAAATACCATGGTCAACAACGCTAACGCGGGGAAGTGACTGTACTTCACTGAGTGGAAACCATCGCGCATCGTCGCTGGAACCATCAAGCTCCTGCCTCAGTCCACCCGACAGGATAGTGGCTTCATACACGATCCGAAACGAGTGCAGCGCTTGGTCCGGTGCTCCCCGCCGCTCCTCGGCGGCAATGACAACGGAATCAACAGTAAGCAAGCGACCGAGAGCTGCCGTGAAACCAGTCTCTTCACGAATCTCACGAACTGCAGCCTCGATTGGCTGCTCACCGGCCTGAACTCCGCCACCGGGTAGAGACCATTTTTTACCCTCGCGCCAATGAGTCAAAAGTATCGACTGATCTCGGACGATGACACCGTACGCACCCACACGAATATCCATAGACTCAGCATAAAGCCACCCAGTGGAGCCTAGGGGAATCGAACCCCTGACCTCCTGCTTGCAAAGCAGGCGCTCTACCAATTGAGCTAAGGCCCCTTGCGCCCAAGGCACCGGGAAAACACTACAAGGAACTTTTCACAGAAAATTCCGTGGGGCTACGAGGACTTGAACCTCGGACCTCTTCGTTATCAGCGAAGCGCTCTAACCACCTGAGCTATAGCCCCAGAACCAGATATGAACATATCTTATCCGGACACATTTCTCGCAATCGCCTAGTTATTCGTAAACCCGACTAACAGACCACCGGTAATGCGAACACTAAAGTTGTACAGGATGCTGGCAATTGCGCCCAGAGCGGTGCCAACCACGATGTTGAGAATTGCTACCACAAAAGCAAATGTTCCCACCTGAAACAGTGAAAAATTTGTAGTAATACTGAAGTTAGGATCATTCAGAATATCTTTGAGAAAGAGATCCAGGCTGGAGAAAATCCCTGTCGAATTCAGCACAATCCAAATCAGCATCGTCGAAACAACGAGGACAACCCCCAATGACACCGCGATAAGGAAAGAGAACTTGACCGCCGACCAAAAGTCAATGTAGACAAGCTTGAGGCGAACCTGTTTGGTGGTCACCTGACGTTGTGACTTGCTCTGTAATTTCTCTGCGACACTAGTCATTAGCTGGCTTGTCCTTTCCATCGGATTTAGCGCCCTGGCTGCCCTGCACCAGCTCGTCGGGATCCTGGTTTTCTAGGTTTCTTTCACTGTTGCGCGCGATAGCAATAATTTTGTCTTCGTCCGCGAAACGAGCGAAGACTACTCCCATAGTGTCACGTCCTTTAGCAGGAACCTCAGCGACAGATGAGCGTACCACCTTGCCGCTGGCAAGAACCACAAGAACCTCATCCTCATCACTAACGATGAGCGCTCCAGCAAGATCTCCCCTGGCCTCGGCCAGTTTGGCTACCTTGATGCCCAAGCCGCCCCTATTTTGAGTCCGGTACTGCTCTGCCGATGTGCGTTTAGCGTAACCACCCTCGGTGACGACAAAAACATACCCACTGTCGCTGACAACGCTTGCCGAGAGAAGCCGATCATCGTCACGAAAATGCATACCAATCACACCAGAGGTCGAACGACCCATAGGCCGCATGGCGGCATCGGAGGCAGTGAAACGAATGGACATTCCTTTGCGTGAGACCAAGAGAACATCAGAATCTTCTTCCACCAACATGGCGGAGACGAGTTCGTCACCCTCACGCAGGTTGAGGGCAATAATGCCGCCAGTGCGGTTCGTGTCGTACTCGGCGAGAGCGGTTTTTTTCACCAATCCTGCCTGGGTAGCAAGAACAAGATATTTCGCGGCAGCGTAATCACGAATATCAAGAATTTGGGCTATTTCTTCGCCAGGTTGCATCGCAAGGAGGTTGGCAACATGCTGACCTTTCGCGTCACGCCCCGCTTCCTGCAGCTCGTATGTCTTTGCCCGGTAAACACGTCCCGTGTTGGTAAAAAACAGCAACCAGTGATGAGTGGTGGTCACGAAGAAGTGATTCACAACGTCATCAGCGCGTAGCTGTGCACCCTTGACTCCTCTGCCACCGCGGTGCTGACTGCGGTAGTTGTCGCTCCGGGTGCGCTTAATGTAGCCACCGCGGGTCACGGTGACCACCATCTCCTCTTCAGGAATCAGGTCTTCGACACTCATATCTCCATCAAAACCGAACATAATCTCGGTACGGCGATCATCACCGTAACGCGCAATCAATTCGGTGAGCTCATCACTGACAATGTCGCGCTGCCGCTGTGGACTGGCGATGATGGCAATGAAATCAACGATCTCTAACTCGATTGCATCATGCTCTTCTATGATTTTTTGGCGTTCAAGAGCAGCAAGCCTGCGTAACTGCATATCGAGAATGGCTCGTGCTTGAATCTCATCAATACCAAGAAGTGCAATCAGGCCGTCGCGGGCATCCTCCACGGTAGGTGATCGCCGAATCAGGGCTATGACCTCATCCAAGGAATCCAAAGCCTTCAGGTATCCACGCAAGATATGAGCTCGTTCTTCCGCTTTACGCAGCCGAAACCTAGTGCGCCTGACGATCACCTCGATTTGATGAGTAGCCCACGCAGTAATAAACCCATCAATAGCGAGGGTTCGAGGAATCCCGTCGACGATCGCCAACATATTCGCGCCGAAATTTTCTTGAAGTTGTGTGTGCTTATAGAGATTGTTGAGAACAACTTTGGCAACAGCATCGCGCTTGAGCACAATCACTAAGCGCTGACCGGTACGACCGGATGTCTCGTCTCTAATGTCTGCAATGCCCGCAAGTTTTCCGTCCTTAACCAGATCAGCGATCTTCAGAGCGAGATTGTCAGGGTTGACTTGATAAGGAAGCTCAGTAACAACGAGACAGGTGCGGCCCTGTAGCTCTTCAACACCGACAACAGCACGCATGGTGATGGATCCGCGACCGGTACGGTAGGCATCCTGAATTCCTTTGAGGCCCAATATCTGGGCCCCGGTCGGAAAGTCGGGGCCTTTGATACGTTGGATGAGCGCCTCTACTAACTCCTCTTGTGGTGCTTCAGGGTTAGCCAGGTGCCACAGCGCTGCTTCACCAACCTCGCGAAGGTTATGTGGGGGAATATTGGTCGCCATTCCCACCGCGATTCCGACGGAACCATTAACTAAAAGGTTCGGGAAACGGCTGGGGAGAACAGTAGGCTCCTGAGTACGGCCATCGTAATTGTCCTGAAAATTGACGGTGTCCTCTTCAATATCCCTCACCATTTCCATGGCCAAAGGAGCCATTTTGGTCTCGGTGTATCTGTGAGCGGCTGCCCCGTCATTTCCTGCGGAACCGAAGTTTCCCTGGCCCAACGCAAGGGGGTATCGCAAACTCCACGGTTGCACCAGGCGCACCAGCGCGTCGTACACCGAAGAATCCCCGTGCGGATGGAATTGCCCCATCACGTCGCCAATGACGCGCGTACACTTGGAGAACCCCTTATCTGGACGATATCCCCCGTCGTACATTGCAAAAATAACCCGGCGGTGAACTGGTTTAAGTCCGTCGCGGACTTCGGGCAGCGCGCGACCTACTATCACGCTCATCGCATAGTCGAGATAGGACCTTTGCATCTCGAGCTGCAGATCGACTTGGGTAATTTTGTCGTGCGTTGTATCGACAACAGAGTCGGTGAACACGGGTTCAACTGGTTCTTTATGGTTCGTAGGTTCTGTTACGTCAGCCATTGTGCATACTCCGTTGGTGGGATCTCGGCGGGCTCAGCAGGCGCGGCCACAAGATCAGCGAATCTAGATGTCGAGAAAACGCACGTCTTTGGCATTGCGTTGAATAAAATTTCGGCGCGATTCCACATCTTCTCCCATGAGGGTGGAAAATATCTCGTCGGCTGCGGCGGCATCATCTAACGTCACCTGGAGAAGTGTTCGGGTCGCCGGATCCATGGTCGTCTCCCAGAGCTCCTTGTAGTCCATCTCACCAAGACCCTTATAGCGCTGGATACCATTGTCTTTAGGGATGCGTTTTCCCGCAGCGAGCCCAAGTTCCACCAGAGCATCACGTTCACGGTCGCTGTAGACGTATTCGTGCTGCGCGTTACTCCATTTCACCCGGTAGAGCGGAGGTTGTGCCAGGTATACATAGCCCAGATCAATGAGCGGTCTCATGTAGCGAAACAGTAGGGTCAAGAGCAGAGTGGTGATGTGCTGTCCGTCAACATCAGCATCAGCCATCAAGACGATTTTGTGATATCTGGCCTTAAGTGGGTCGAAATCTTCACCAACACCGGCACCAAAAGCAGTGATCATAGCCTGCACTTCGGCGTTACCTAAGGCGCGATCTAATCGAGCTTTCTCAACATTCAATATTTTTCCACGCAACGGCAAAATTGCTTGGAATTCTGGATTACGCCCCTGAACAGCAGATCCTCCAGCCGAGTCGCCCTCGACCATAAAAATTTCGGAAAGACCCGGGTCCTTGCTGGAACAATCCCGCAATTTCCCCGGCATACCGCTGGACTCAAGTAAACCTTTTCTGCGAGTTTGTTCGCGCGCTTTTCGTGCGGCAATACGAGCCTGAGAGGCTTGGATGGCTTTACGAATAACGTCACGTGCTTGAGCAGGGTTGCGATCAAACCAGTCACCTAATTGTTGACCTGCAAGCCGCTGAACAAAAGCTTTGGCTTCGGTGTTTCCGAGCTTGGTTTTGGTTTGTCCCTCAAACTGTGGTTCGGCAAGTTTCACAGAAATTACCGCGGTAAGACCCTCGCGCACATCGTCACCGGAAAGATTTTCATCTTTTTCTTTAATGATGTTTTTCTCCCGCGCGTACTTATTGACCAGCGTGGTCAAGGCAGCTCTAAAACCTTCTTCGTGAGTTCCACCCTCGTGCGTATTGATGGTGTTGGCGTAAGTGTGAACACTCTCGGTGTATCCATTAGTCCATTGCATGGCCACTTCGAGGGAAATGCGCTTTTCTGTGTCTTCAGATTCGAAAGCAATCACATCGGGATGAATAAGCTCGTTCTTTTTAGTTTTGTTGAGGTATTCAACGTAGTCAACCAAACCACGCTCATAGAGATAGGTCTCAGAAAGCGTTTCATCAGCTCGTTCGTCGGTGATGGTAATTCGTAACCCCTTGTTCAAAAAGGCCATCTGCTGAAAGCGTGCACGCAAGGTTTCATAATCAAACTCAACGGTGTCAAAGGTGTCAGCGCTTGGCCAGAAGGTTTGTTGTGTTCCAGTTTCGGTGGTGGCCTCACCCTTTTCTAGGTTTCCCGTGGGAACTCCGTCACGAAAACTTATGCGCCAGACGTGACCCTGTCGGCGAACTTCCGTATCAACTTTTTTCGACAAAGCGTTGACGACCGAAATACCTACACCATGCAGTCCACCCGAAACCGCGTATCCACCACCACCGAATTTTCCACCAGCATGCAAGATAGTCATCACCACTTCAACAGTAGATTTTTTCTCCTGCTGATTGAGGTCCACCGGAATACCACGCCCATTGTCCCGGACTCGGACTGAACCATCCTGCTGAATCCACACCCCGATGGTGTCGCAGTAACCTGCCAGTGCTTCATCAACGGAGTTATCAACAACCTCGTACACCAAGTGATGCAATCCACGAGGGCCGGTTGAGCCAATATACATACCCGGTCTTTTGCGCACCGCTTCAAGACCCTCGAGGATCTGAATTTGGTCCGCGCCATAGCTGTCTGCAGCAACATGACCATTTGATAAGGTCGCGGCAAGTGAAGATGCTTCGGATCCCGTGCTGTCGGATGCGATAGCTGTCATCTGAGGTTGGGCTCCTGCCGTTTCGTACATGCCATTCGAGATAAAAACCACCAAAGGAGGCACCCGGCGATTGGATTTAGTCTACCAAATCAACCCTGCACCCGAGAGCTATTCGGCAATCTGGGGAGCTTTCTTGTGGCTGTTGACCTTATTTCCTCGACTAGCCGTAAGTATCGCGTGGACCGCGGCCTGGGATTGATCTGGGCCCGCGTTTCCATGAGGGGGCGTTGGGTCCTTCAAATCGGACTGAGTCGATTCCTGCTTCAGGAAACCGTTGAATAACGGTGGTGGTAATTTGGGCTCTCATGATTCGCAACTGGGTAGCCCACGCCGTGGAATCGCATTTCACAGTAAGAACGGTGTCATTGATTCCCGAGGGATAAGAATGTTCTGCTGTGTCATTTCCCACGATTTCAGGCCATGACGCAAGTAGGTCGGATTGCGCAAGAGATGAACTCCACCCCATTTTTGATGCTAATCCATCGATAACTTCACCCAGGTCATGAGGATCCCTGCCAGGAGAAAAGGGAGTACTTGCTTTTTCTTGATGAGAAATTTTCCGCTGACGTAATGTTGTTGAACGTGTTTTAACACCACCAAAAAGCTCTCGGAGCCTGAGATAGACCGCAACATGTTCTTCTGGTGTTTCCTGGTTACTCACTGTTGTTCACCACTTCTCCTGCAGCAATGCGAACCACAGAACCCAATAATGATTGCGGGATGTCATCAAATACCGCGGCGGTAATAAGAACCTGCTCAAACTGCGAAACCGCAGAAGCTAGTCGGGTTCGTCGTGACTCGTCCAGCTCAGCAAAAACGTCGTCAAGAATGAGAACAGGATCACCGGATGTTGACTCCTGTCGAAGCACGGCGGCGCAGG
Organism: Rhodoglobus sp.; assembly: GCA_051646885.1. Taxonomy (GTDB): domain Bacteria; phylum Actinomycetota; class Actinomycetes; order Actinomycetales; family Microbacteriaceae; genus Rhodoglobus. The sequence goes on along the minus strand of JBOFDJ010000104.1, from coordinate 9,072 downwards.
CAAGCTTGAGTGCAAGGCTGAATGACCACGATTCACCATGACTGGCATAGCCCCGAGCTGGTAGTCCATTAAGCTCAAAAATAACATCATCTCGATGCGGCCCAATGAGAGTAAGGCCACGATCAAGTTCTCGTGATCGAAGCTCAAGCAATGTGACATAAAAAGCAGCGGAAATCTCGGTTGACCCCAGTGGTCCATGGTGCCTAGCAGAGTAATCCGTTACTTCGTCATTCTGGGTACTGCCGAAAATGCTGAGTCCGTGAGACAGTCGTGGGTTGTGATCAGAGCCAGCGATCACGGTATAAGCGTTACTAACTTGGGGACCTAGTTCATCGATAAGAACACTGCGCGCTACTATGATCTCGGTTCCCAGATTGACTAATTTTTTGTCCCAAAAGTCTAAAGTTGAACTACCATTCCGCGTACTTCTCAAAGACTTTAACAGGGTATTGCGCTGACGAAGCACGCGCTCATAATCCAACATAACAGCACTCATACGCGGTGATCTTAGAACAAGCAATTCATCTATGAAACGTCTCCGGCCCGAAGGTTCACCCCGTACGAGAGCCAGATCCTCCGGGGCAAATAAGACGCTTGAAAAATATCGTGGCAGTTCCCGAGTCTTCACCGCCGAACGATTAATCTGCGCGCGGTTGGCTGCCGAACGATTAATCTGGACCTCAGCAAGTATTTCTTTCTCATCGTTTCTCAGTTTTGCGCGAATAATCGCCGAGTTTTGATTTTGGCGGATCATCGCATGATCTGAAGAAACTCGATGTGAACCGAGAGTGCTCAAATAAACCAAGGACTCTACAAGATTAGTTTTACCTTGACCATTGCTTCCCACGATGATCGTGACACCTGGAGTAAAACTAAGTTCAAGTTCGTCGTAGTTTCTAAAATTCGTGAGAATGAGGTGGGCAACAAACACGGCGGTGTGTCATCTCAAACTTTGCGAACGGCATGGCCACCAAACTGGTTTCTGAGAGCAGCAACAGCTTTCATGGAGGGTGAGTCCTTCTGACGAGAAACAAAACGTGCGAAAATTGCAGCACTGATAGTTGGAACAGGAACCGCACGATCAAGAGCATCGTGCACAGTCCAACGTCCTTCACCTGAATCATCAACATAACCACTGATGTTGTTAAAGTCAGGATCTTCTTCGAGCGCTTTGACAAGAAGTTCCAGCAACCACGACCTCACCACTGTGCCGCGCTGCCATGCCTTGAATGAACCAGTGACATCACTCACGAGATCTTTTCGGCTGTCGAGAAGTTCGTATCCCTCAGCCCACGCCTGCATTAGTGCGTATTCGATGCCGTTATGCACCATTTTGACGTAATGGCCCGCTCCCACCGGACCAGCGTGGACAAAACCCTCTTCTCGAGGCCCGTCAGGTCTCAATCCATCAAATATTGGCATGGCTCGTGATATGTCGGTTGGGTCTCCTCCGGCCATTAATCCGTATCCATTTTTTAGACCCCAGATTCCCCCCGAAACTCCGACATCAAGAAACTTGATCCCCTTGGTGGCAAGAAATTCTGAGTGCACGGCATCATCTGTGTATCGAGAATTCCCACCATCAATCACTAAGTCTCCTGGAGCTAAAACCTCTGCAACGCTGTGAATGACCTCGTGGGTAATTACTCCCGAGGGAACCATCACCCACACAATTCGTGGCTGCGGTAACACTGCAGCCAAATCACTGAGGTTTGGGACATCTGTGACCTCAGGATTCGGATCGTAACCGGTGACCTGAACGCCGCGGGAACGCAACCTTTCCCGCATGTTCTTGCCCATTTTCCCCAGACCTATGATGCCAATGTGCATCGGATACTCCTCAAAAAGCTTGGTTGATTAGCGCAGAAGCAGGTTGGGCTGCAGTAAATACTTGTAGTTATCTGTTCCCGGTTGGTCCTTGGACGATTGACTAGTGATCAGAACAGGGCCAGGTTTACTAGGATTATCTGTTTTTGTAAAAGAAATTCTCACAAACTCGGAGCGAACAGCATTGAGGCCATCTAAAAGAAACTGTGGTTTCAGTGATACCACAGCGTTATCACCAGTGAGAAAAGCATCAATTGATTCGGATGCCTGAGCCTGTTCGGATCCGATAGCTTCCAAATTCACACCGTCGGATGAAAAGGTGAACCGCAAAGCAGCTTCCCGCTCAAGCACAAGAGACACCCGTCGAACAGCATCGATGAGCTCCGTTGTGTTGACTACGGCGTAGTTATCTACTGTTTGAGGAAATAAACGTCGTACCGGGGGGAAATTTCCCTTGATAAGTAACGATGTAACAGTTTTTTTGTCGGCGTGGAAAGCGATTAATTCACGATCATCGGAAACGGTAATTGCAACTGCGATAGTTCCACTGTGACCAAAAGTTTTTCCTATTTCCATCAGCGTTTTTGCTGGAATAAGAGCGCTGGCTGATTCAAGACCCGAGTTTCCGGAATCCCAGGAAATTTCACGCACAGCCACACGGTACCTATCGGTGGCTATCAATGAGAGATTAGTAGCGGAGACTTCAAGCTGCACGCCAGTAATGACAGGAGTGACATCGTCCCGAGAGGCAGCAACAGCAACTTGAGACACCGCTGTCGAAAAATCTTCAGCGAATAGGGAACCTCTCTTATCAGATAACTCAGGAAGAGTGGGGTATTCTTCAACCGGCATACTCAAAAGCGTGAAATTCCCAGCACCACAAGAAACGGTAATTTTACCTTCCTTAGTCGAAAAATTTACCGGCGCATTAGGTAATCTGCTCGCGATATCGGCAAGAAGCCGTCCTGAGACCAAGACACGCCCAGGTTCTTCCACGTGTGCTTCTATTTCGCTTCGTGCTGAAACTTCGTAATCAAAGGATGAGAGAGTCAGCTTTTTGTCGGTAGCTTCAATAAGAATTCCACTTAAAATTGGAAGTGTTGTTCTTTGAGGAAGAAGCTTAACGGTAAATGAGACCGCTTCACTAAAAACATCGCGATTAACCTGGAACTTCACTTAGTTGACCCCTAACGCGTTCTCTGGCTGGCGGCTTAATACTGGCACAGGAGAACAGCACTCTGCCCATAGGTTCTCTGGCAAAAGATTCTTTATCTAAAAAGAACAACATTCTTAACCCCTGGGGAAACTGTGCATAACTTTTAGTTTTGCCTTTTTCACACCAAACTACAATCGTGTAAGTTGTGAATGAAGCACGTTTCTTCTGTCGAAACAGCTCACTGAAGAAATCAAATAAATTCTGCTGTACACAGGAAATATTTTTCTTTCAACAAAGATTCCGGCGTGTTATACCAAGTTATCCACAACCTTTTCACACCATGTGGAAACTATGATTTGAAGCGATGGTTCTGCTTAATCCTGCTAGTGAGTTCTGTTACCTGGTTGTAAATTGATCGCCGTTCTTTCATGAGCTCTGTAATTTTCTTGTTCGCATACATCACTGTTGTGTGATCTCTATTACCGAACAGCTGACCAATTTTGGGAAGAGACAAATTGGTCATTTCTCGGCATAGATACATCGCAATTTGGCGCGCGGTTGCTACTGCTTGAGATCGGGAAGAACCATAAAGATCATCCACGGTCAGTTTGAAATAGTTTGCGGTGTGATTGATGATCTCAACCGGTGCGATCACATTGTCTTCATCAAGAGTGATGAGATCTTTCAATACAGTTTGAACTAAGGCCAAATCAACTGACTGCTTGTTGAGACTCGCAAAAGCCGTGACGCGAATCAGGGTTCCCTCAAGCTCCCGAATATTGGATGAGACCTTCGAGGCCATGTATTCAAGAATATCGTTGCCTACCTGCAGCTTCTCGCTCTGAGCTTTCTTTCGCAGGATTGCGATGCGCGTTTCGAGATCTGGTGCTTGTACGTCGGTGATAAGTCCCCACTCAAAGCGTGATCGCATCCGATCTTCGAACCCGGTGAGGTGTTTTGGTGGAAGATCGCTAGTGATTACTACTTGTTTGTTATGGTCATGCAAGGTGTTGAAGGTGTGAAAGAAAGCCTCTTGTGTCGAGTCTTTGCCCTGAAGAAATTGAATGTCGTCAATAAGCAAAATGTCTATCTCGCGATAACGCGATTGGAATATTGATGCTCGATTATTAGCAATCGAGTTAATAAAGTCGTTAGTGAATTCTTCCGAACTTACGTATCTCACTCGTATCCCGGGATACAGACTCTCGGCATAATGGCCGATGGCATGCAGTAAGTGAGTTTTTCCTAAACCGGATTCACCGTAAATGAATAGAGGGTTGTAGGCCTTCGCTGGCGCTTCTGCAACAGCGACAGCAGCAGCATGAGCAAAACGGTTTGATCCTCCAATAACGAAATTATCGAAACTGTATTTGGGGTTGAGTCGAGAATCTGAGCGGCGAGGTTGATCCTTCTTTATTATCGTTATCGGCTCTATATATGACTGCTCGGCGGGGTCTGCAGCTTGTTCAAGAATGTCTTGTTCAATGTCTGGGTTTACCACGATGGCAAAGTTTGATATCTGTGTGTCATCACCCAAACTGGCGATGGCGTTGAGTAGCGGAAGCCGTATGCGCTGTTCCAACATTCCGCGAGTCAGCTCATTAGGAACTTCAAGATACAGCGTTCCTGTCATAACGCCCTTGGGTTCAACAAGGCTGATAAAGCCCATGAGCTGCGGTGTTATTCTTTCATCGGATTCCAATAACGACAGGACCGATCTCCAGATTTCGTGGGTAGAGTCCGCTAATTCTGGCATTCAGGCCACATCCTCTTTTGTTTCTCTTCACAGGGTTATCCACTGCTTTATTGATGGTGCTGTGTGGACCTGTAGCGTCGGCCCCCGCAGTTCGACTGGCTTTACCTTAGTTCTCCACAGCACATACTTGCTAACCCGAAATTGGTGGCCTGTGGATAATCTTTATTTGGCGCTATAGAGTTTGACCAGTATTGATTAACGCCGTAGCTTTAATCAGTTGACTTCCAGCCGTATTGGCTACTGACTTTCCCTGCCGTGCGCTGGGTCTTGGAGATATTAGCAATGAGCAAAAGAACTTTTCAGCCAAATAATCGTCGTCGGGCAAAAGTTCACGGTTTTCGTCTGCGAATGCGCACTCGTGCTGGCCGTGCTATTCTCGGCGCTCGTCGCCGCAAGGGGCGTTCTGCCCTTTCTGCATAGTTACCACTGATTTCTAGCGCATCGCCGTGCTCCCCCGGGCTAATCGTGTGGTGGACCCGGTGGATTTTCGTATTATTGTGCGCCGTGGTCGTCATTTACGGTCACGATATGCGGTGGTTCATATCCTGAGCAGGAATAGAACCGGACCAAATCGCTTTGGTTTTGTGGTGGGAAAAGTGGTGGGAAACGCGGTTAAGAGAAACCGGCTTCGTCGGCGTTTACGCTCTCTCTGCCGCAGTTTTGTGCATGAAATCGGTTCTGGAATAGATGTTGTTGTTGTGGCCTTGCCTGGTTGTGGTGAGCTTGATTGGTCTACTCTTCATAAAGAAATCACCGATGTGATCAGCAAGGATGTGATCAAGAGTTGAACTCCCCTTTTTCGCACCTCATATTGATCCCACGCAACATCATGATATTAGTACTGAGTATATATCGGAAAATAATTTCCCCCTTGTACGGTGACGTATGTCGCTACTATCCGACATGCTCCCATTACACACTGCAGGCGATTCAACATCATGGAGCATGCAAGGGAATGATTCTTGGGATTATAAGAATTGGACGCTGCCACCCCTGGGCGGAAGGTGGAATTGATGACATTTCGACCTGCGAAGATAAAAACCTGTCACTTAATAGGTTCGGTTTTGTTGTGCCGACTAACCCGTTGCTAAGAACTAAAGAAAGGGCTAAGCAAAAGCATGCCTGACATTATCAATGCCATACTCTGGCCTATTAAGTGGGCAGTAGAAGCAATTCTTGTTCTTTTCCATGCCCTCTTCAAAGGCATGGGGATGGATGGTGACGCTGGTCTTACGTGGGTGCTCTCAATCGTCGGTCTTGTTGTGGTGATACGCGCGGCACTTATTCCCATTTTTGTTAAGCAGATCAAGAGTCAGCGAAGGATGCTTGAAGTCGCCCCGCAGATTAAGAAGATTCAGGATAAATACAAAGGTAAAAAAGACCAGTTTTCTCGTGAAGCCATGTCGCGAGAAACAATGGCATTGTACAAGAAGACAGGAACGAATCCTCTTAGTTCGTGTTTACCGTTACTTCTTCAGATGCCGATTTTCTTCAGTCTTTTTTCGGTTTTGAACAATGCCCAATATGTTAATCCTGAGGGGGAGCATAACCCTGGGGTAGGTCTTTTGAACCCTGAATTATCAGAGTCTTTTGGAGCATCTTCTCTGTTTGATGTCGCCCCGTTGCATCTCGCTATAAGTACTGCCGATGGCAACATCGCAGTAATCGTTGTTGCCGTTGTCATGGTTATTCTTATGACCGGTTCGCAATTCATTACTCAACTTCAAATCATGTCGAAGAACCAATCGACTGAAATGAAGGAGAGTCCGATGTATCGCCAACAACGCATTTTGCTATATCTGCTTCCTCTTGTTTTTATTTTTTCGGGTTTCACCTTCCCGCTTGGTGTGATGTTCTACTGGCTTGTGTCTAACTTTTGGACAATGGGGCAACAGTTTCTTGTGATCAGGAATATGCCTACTCCCGGTAGCGAGGCTGCTCTTGCCCGTGAAGCCCGGCTTGCTAAGCGGCAACAACGAAAAGGTATTGCCATCATCGAAGACGAAGAAGCTCCCACCAAAGCGCCTGAGCCTAAAAACCCACAAAGAGAACAACCGCTTGGTAAGAACCGAGCCAAGAAGAAGAGCGGAAAGAATAAACGATGAATGATGCAATTGATGTTCAAGAATCTAAACCTTCTTCATCCTCCCCCGATTCTCCTGAAGTGATCACTGAAGAGGGTCAAGTCCAGAAGCTTGAAGAAGAAGGCGATATTGCCGCCGATTACATTGAGGAACTTCTTGACATCATGGACCTCGATGGTGACATCGAAATTGATGTCCGAGGAAACCGCGCTTATCTTTCTATTACTTCTCGCGAGGATACTAACTTGCGCCTTCTGTCCCGGCCAGATACCGTTACGGCGCTTCAGGAACTTACCCGAATTGCTGTTCATGCAAAAACAGGAGCTTTCTCAAGACTCATCCTTGACGTTGGTGGATCGCGGGAAACGCGCGAATCAGAACTGGCCATCCTTGTGGACAAGGCCATCGAGCGTATTCATGGGGGGGCCGAGTCTGCGGCCCTGCCTCCTATGTCATCGTATGAGCGTAAACTCGTTCATGATTTTGTGGCAGAGCGCGGATTTGCCTCGGGATCGCAAGGTGAGGGCCGTGAGCGCCACACCGTCATTACCTCTGCGTAGTTTCACGTGAAACATCGATGAAAGATAACTGTGGTTGATTCCTCCAGGACGCGCAATTTTTCTCCTGTTGCTGTAGAGCCAGAGCCTGCAGGTCTTGATAAGATTTTTGGTGATCGACTCGAGTTGGCCCGTTGCTATACAGCAGACTTGGCTCGTCGGGGTGAAGAACTTGGTTTAATCGGCCCTGTTGAACTTCCTCGGCTCTGGTCGCGTCACATCATGAATTGTGCAACGCTTGTGCCCTTGATCTCACCAGGTCGCATTGGTGACATTGGTAGTGGTGCTGGTCTTCCTGGTTTGGTTCTGGCTATTGCTGTGCCCCGATCCCATTTCGTTCTCATAGAGCCCATGGAGCGTCGTGTTGATTGGCTGCGCAGCGAAATAAACGAACTGGGATTAACTAATGTGACAGTTATTCGGGCAAGAGCAGAAGAGACGCGCTTGGAAGATTCTCTCGATCAGGTCACCGCGAGGGCAGTGACCGCATTATCCAAACTTATCCCAGCCACAGCTAGACTCGTTCGCCCTGGAGGTCAAATGGTTTTCCTCAAAGGTTCCAAGGTTGATGAGGAAGTGCGTGCAGCTAGAACCGCAATTCACCGACACAGCTTGTCTGACATTGAAATTCTTCTTGTTGGAGAAGGAATCACCCCCGACTTGACCAGAGTCTTTAGGGCTACAGTTAACTAGTTGAGAATTGACCATTACGGGTGTTGCAAACCCAAGCAAGCAGAGAGTTTCACGTGAAACATTCCGAAAGTAACCTTGCTGGTCCAGCAAGAAGTTTCGACGAAACAACCCCCTTAGCCCGCGAGCTTATCGAGAACACGCGTCGCTGGCGTGTGATCAAGTCAACCACCTTCCCGCTCCCTCCAGCGCCTCGGGTTTTTACAATTGCCAATCAAAAAGGTGGTGTGGGAAAGACCACAACCACAGTCAACCTCGCCGCCGCATTGGCGCGTGAAGGAGCCAAAGTTCTTGTGATTGATCTTGATCCGCAGGGCAATGCCTCCACAGCGCTCAGTGTTGAGCACCGTTCCGATACCGCAAGTGTTTACGATGTGATTATCGGTGATATTCCCATGCGAGACGTTGTACAAAAAAGCCCGCAGTTTCCAGATCTATACTGCATTCCAGCAACCATCCATCTTGCTGGTGCTGAGATCGAGCTAGTTTCCTTAGTAGCGCGAGAGCAACGGCTACGTGCAGCGTTGGACCTTTTCTTGAATGAGTCGATAGAACCATTTCATTACGTTTTCATTGATTGCCCACCATCACTCGGACTCTTGACGATCAATGCTTTTGTTGCAGCAAAAGAGGTTCTTATTCCGATTCAGTGTGAGTATTATGCGCTGGAAGGGCTCAGTCAGCTTCTCAGTAATATCCAACTTATCGAGAAGCACCTCAATCCTGATCTTGTGGTTTCGACCATTGTGATGACAATGTATGACTCGCGCACCAACCTTGCCAATCAGGTCGTTCAGGATGTGCGAGAACACTTTCCTGATCAGGTCCTCACCACACTCATCCCTCGTTCCGTAAGAATTTCTGAGGCACCAAGTTATGGACAAACAGTGATCAGCTACGACACCAACTCCCCAGGGTCGCTTTCGTAACTGGAAGCAGCCGGCGAAATTGCCCGTAGCGGAGCACAGCGCGAGTGGCCGCCCCCAAAATGACGGGTCTAGG
>JBOFDJ010000103.1:0-18974 GCA_051646885.1 Rhodoglobus sp. | reverse complement strand
ATATCGCTGCCGGGCTGCAGCGCTCCCCGCGTAGCCTCGGACCCACTCGCGCTGCTCTGATTGCGAAGGGTTTGATTTATGCACCAGAACATGGAGTAGTCGCGTACACCGTCCCTGGAATGGCAGCCTTCATCGAACGACAGATCGCCGACTAACCCCACCGCGGTAGCCGGTAGTCACCATCGTCACCCGGCTGTTCTCCCGAAAAGCCTGTGCAGCCGTTGCACACCCTCCAGCAGGGCATCATCCCCGAGAGCATAAGACAGTCGGAGGTACCCCGAGGGACCAAAGGCCTCGCCTGGTACCACTGCTACTTCGGCCTGATCGAGGATCAGGTCCGCTAGCTCCAGTGAGCTGGATGCCGTCACCCCGCCCCAGCCCTGTCCCAGAAGCCCGGTCACATCAGGATAGACATAGAACGCACCCTCGGGCATAGGGCAGTGCAGTCCCTCGATCTTATTCAGCTGGCTCACCATAGTTCTGCGACGCCGGTCAAAGGATTGTCGCATCACCTCAACCTGATCTTGTGGGCCGGTGAGGGCTTCGATGGCCGCGCGTTGAGAAATATTGGAGACATTCGATGACAGATGCGATTGCAGGTTCGCGGCTGCCGTGATGGCGTCAGCGGGGCCCACCATCCAGCCGAGTCGCCAGCCGGTCATCGCGTAGGTTTTGGCGACCCCGTTGACCAGAATGGTGCGCTCAGCGAGCTCGGGCACCGCGTCGACGATGGATACCGCGCGCACCCCGTCGTACACCAAGTTTTGATAGATTTCGTCCGAGATAACCCAGAGCCCGTGCTCGAGCGCCCACTCGCCGATTTCTCGGGTCTGTTCTGCGGAGTACACCGCGCCAGTGGGGTTTGACGGTGACACGAATAACAGCACCTTGGTGCGCTCGGTGCGCGCTGCTTCGAGCTGTTCTACAGTCACGAGGTAATTGCGGTCGGCACCGGCGAATACCTCGACGGGTACCCCGCCGGCAAGTTTCACTGCCTCTGGATAGGTGGTCCAGTACGGGCTCGGTAGCACCACCTCGTCGCCGGGATCGAGCAGTGTGGCACAGGACTGGTAGACGGCCTGCTTTCCGCCGTTCGTCACAATGACCTGGGAAGCAGCAATGGCAAGCCCACTGTCTCGCAAGGTCTTTTCCGCAATGGCCTCGCGCAACTCGGGCAGGCCCACAGCCGGCGTATAGCGATAATTTCGAGGGTCGAGCACCGCGCGCGATGCCGCCTCCACGATATTGTGCGGCGTAGCAAAATCGGGTTCACCCGCCGCGTAGCTGATTACCGGGCGGCCCTGTGACTGCAAGGCTTTTGCCTTGGAGTCGACTTTCAGTGTCGCGGATTCGGCAATAGAGGCAATGCGGTGGGAGATGCGCGAAAAAGTCACCTCATAAGTTTAGGCCGAGTGCTTTCTGTGTTCAGCCCACCGTGTCAAAAGAAATTCGACACGGATGACCGGCTTATCAAGAGGAGCGTCTACGGCTTGCCGAGTCCGCGGTAGACCCAGCCCGCGCCGCGCCACCCCGCGGGATCCAGACAGTTTCGAGCATCGATGACGATCTTGTCTTTGACCAAGGATCCGGCCCACTGCGCGTCCAAGTGCCTGAATTCATCCCACTCGGTCACGACGACGACGATATCGGCATCGGTGAGAACCTCGCTAAGTTCGCCGACGTAGTCGAGTTGCGGATGCACTTTCTTGGCGTTCTCGATGGCGTGCGGGTCGGTGGCGACAACTTGTGCGCCGAGCCCCCGCAGTTGCACTGCCACATCGAGGGCAGGCGAGTCGCGGATATCGTCGGAGTGCGGTTTGAAGGCAAGGCCAAGCACGGCAACCTTTTTCGCGTTTACCGAGCCTCCCAGGGACTCAACGGTCAGGTCGACCACCCGCTGGCGTCGGCGCAGGTTGATGGCATCAACCTCTTTGAGAAACGCGACGGACTCACCCCGACCCAGCTCTTCGGCACGCGCGGTAAAAGCGCGGATATCTTTCGGTAGGCAGCCGCCGCCGAAGCCGACTCCTGCTCCCAGGAAGCGTCGCCCGATCCGGTTATCTAATCCGATGGCGTCGGCGAGTTGCGTCACATCGGCACCGGTCACCTCGGCAATCTCTGCCATGGCATTGATGAAAGAGATTTTGGTAGCGAGAAAGGCATTAGCAGACACCTTGACCAGCTCAGATGTCGCATAGTCCGTCACAATAAGCGGTGTCCCGGCCCCCAGGGCCGTTGCATAGACCTCGTCGAGGAGGGTTTTTGCGCGCGCCGCCTCATCGTCACCGGGAGGTAGACCATACACAAGACGATCCGGTGAAATGGTGTCTTTGACGGCAAAGCCTTCGCGAAGAAACTCGGGGTTCCAGGCGAGGGTTGCCCCGGTCCCGGATGCGGCAACAATCTCGGCAAGACGCGTTGCCGTACCGACGGGCACGGTCGATTTGCCGACCACCAGGTCCCCGGGGTTGAGGTGGGGAAGCAGGGTCTCGATGGCACCGTTGACATAGGTCAGATCGGCGGAGTACGAGCCCTTTTTTTGCGGGGTACCGACGGCGATGAAATGCACCTGCGCCCCGCGAGCATCCGCCATGGTGGTGGAGAAACGCAGTCTTCCCGATGCCGTGGCGCTCGCGAGAATCTCGGGCAATCCTGGCTCAAAAAAGGGGGCCCGCCCAGCAGACAGCGCATCGATTTTGGACTGGTCCACATCAATGCCAATAACCTCATGGCCGAGCTCGGCCATCGCTGCCGCGTGAACGGCTCCCAGATAGCCGCATCCAATAACCGAAAGTCTGATGGTGTCTCTTTTCTCGAAAGTTCACAAGATTTGGATGACGCTGTAGCGCTCCTGACTTCATTCTTAGCAGAACCCCTCGCCCGAGGTGGTACGCCCGATCTGTGCCGTGAGTGATGACCTAACGCCGAAAATACGCGCTTTGGCAACAAATTCCCGACATTATCCTTGGGTGGATCAGCACAACGAGAAAGATGAAGAACGTGTAAATTCTTGTATGGATAGTTTAATCACTCTGTTCACTCACCATTATCCTGAACGCTGAGGACCAGAATCCGCACTCATGCCACCCTAGCCATGAGTGATAAAGGGGAGACTCATGCACACTCTGGTTGGTCGTTCAGACCGTTTTTTTCGATCCGAAGTCGGAACCCGCGACTGGGTTAATTTCGTTAAGGGCGCTGCGATCATCTGCGTGGTGCTGTTTCATGTCTGGTTGTTTTACACCGACATTCAGTTGACCTCTGTTCCCCGCATCAAGACCATTCTTGAACTTTTCCCCATTCCGGCCTTTTTTCTTATTGCCGGCATGTTTGGTGGTCGCCAGGCGTCGTGGTCGCTGCCCGAGCTGTGGCGGAGGCGTCTTTTGCCTTATCTCTATCTTTATGTTCTCTGGTCGGTGATCCGCTTCGGTATGGCCTGGGTGTTCCCTGTGGTGCGAGGAGATGACGGTATCTCGGGCCGCGACCCGCTCAACCTTCTCCAGCTCTTCGTCTGGCCCTCCAGTAGCTACTGGTTTATTTACGCCCTCGCCCTCGCCACACTGTTGGCGTGGCTCGCTCGCCGCCTCAACCAGTACCTGCACCTCGGTCTTGCCGCTGTTATTTCTGCGCTTTTTATGAGCGGAATACTCAACCTCCACAACACAGGGTGGAACGGTTTGGCCGAGAAGTATTTTTTCTTCGTTGCCGGAGTAGTCCTTTCCCGACAGATTTATGCAGCAGCAACCAAGGTCCGCTCCTGGCATGTTCTTACTCTCGTTGTCCTCATGCTGATACTGGCTGTACCGCTCATGTTTTTTCGCAACTGGATTGTTCAGCTACTGGCTTTTGTGGCCACTGTCGCGATGCTCGCCTGCGTTATTGCTGCCTCTGTCTTTCTGGCGAGACTGAGGTCTTTACAATTTGTGAGCTACCTTGGGGCGCAGAGTTTTCCGATCTACATCCTTCATTTGTTTGTCGTTACGGCAGCTACAGTGCTCGCCCGCTGGATCACACAGCTTCCACTATTTGAGAGTTATGATTTCCCGCCGCCTCGGATGGTTGGCGCGATCATCGTTGTACTGGTGACCGTGGTGACGGTGGTGGCCTCGGTTTATCTCAGTCGCTGGGCAACAAAACTGCCCTGGTTATTCATTCCTCCTTTTGCCGCGCTGAAGCGTCGGCGCCTGCGTCAAGCCCCAGATTCTCAGGCTGTGGGGTCGCGATAGTGAGTCGACCGGTAGTCAGAATGACGGCTTTATTAGCAGTCTCCTTGACCTGCCTACTCGCGATTTCTGCCTGCACGACTGAGGAAGCTGGTCGCTCTCGCGAGACCGTGAAGGGAGCAGAGAATACTGGCACCACCCGCGAGAATCTGAAGGGGATGGTCTATCGAACGGTAGACGGTGAAGACTTGATGGTGGATGCCTGCCTAGCGTCAGCATCAGAATCGCCAACACCCGCGATACTTCTGATCCACGGTGGTGGTTTTGCGGAGGGCGGTCGAGCCTCCGGTGGGATGCCGCGTACCTGTGACCTGCTCGCACAGGCGGGGTACTCAGCCTTTTCTATCGATTACCGGCTGCTACCCGACAGTAGCTATCCAGCACAGATTACCGATGCAGAGGCGGCGGTCGCCTGGTTACGTGAACCTCAACAGGTGAAGCGGTTCGGCATCGACCCTGATCGGATCGGGGTCCTCGGCAGTTCTGCAGGAGCGATCATCGCTCAGGGCCTTGGTACTTCTGGCGCTGGCGCTCTCACCAGTGGTTCACGTGTGCGTGCGGTGGTTTCTCTCTCAGGGGCTTCAGACTTCACGTCGACTGCTCTTGCTTTCGGAGACCCGGGAGACGAAGTGCAGCAACTCGTATTGGCCTACCTGGGGTGCCCCAGCCTTGACGCCTGTGCTGTGGCCCGTGATGCCTCACCGCTGTACGCCGTAACGGCTGATGACTCACCCATGATCTTGGTGCATTCCCGTAACGAAATTGTTCCCGTGGGGCAAGCGCAGACGATGCACGCAGCACTCACTGCGGCGGGTGTTGACGCCAAGCTCACTATTTCTGAGGGAAATAAGCACGGAGTTTCGTTGCTCAACTCTCGTACCATGCAGACTATTTTTAGGTTTCTTCTCGATTACCTGTGACGCACAAAAATCCGAGAAAATAAGAGCGAGAAAGGCCACCCATCCCCCCATCGCACCGGTGCGTATTTTCACTGGCCGTGATGTGTCAGCATTGATGCTAAGAGATCGATAGATTCCTGACGATTTTCGACAATTGGATAATCCCCCTATGACCCTGAGCGACATTTCACGACTGTTCAAAAAAAGCTGGATCATGATCGTTGTTTTTATGATCATTGGATGCGGTGCTGCCGCGATTGTGTCATCCACAGTGACACGGAGTTACACCTCGACGACCCGATTGTTTGTCTCGGTTTCTTCCTCCGCTATTGCAACTCCCGGTGATCTGGTGCAGGCCAACAACTTTGCGATTCAAAAAGTCGCTTCCTACGTTTCGGTTATTCCCAGTGAGCGGGTGATGTCTGCCGCGATTGAGCGCTTAGGGCTAGAGATGACGCCCGAAGAGCTCGCTGCCAAAGTATCGGCGTCGACTTCTGCCAACACGGTGATCCTCGATATCAGGGCAACAGATCCTAATCCGCAGCAGGCTGCTTCTCTCGTCACTGGTGTGGCGGAGGCATTTTCTGACATTGTGATTAACGAGCTTGAATCGCCGCAGGGGGGAGGCCCGGGTCCCGTCAAGGTTGAGGTGATCCAACCGGCATCTCTGCCCACCAGTCCGACTCAACCGCAGCCCGTCCTCAACGTTGCTATTGGTACCTTCGCCGGTTTTGCTATCGGTCTTGTGATCGCCGTGGTGATCTTCCTGTTAGATCCCCGAGTGCATAAACTTTCCGACGCCGCACGAATTGCTGGCAGCTCTATCCTCGGCGGAATCGGTCGAGCCCGTCGCGGCCTGCGCAAAGACACTGCATTACTGCGCAGCCCGCATGGTCATCAGGCTGAGTCGTATCGGTCTGTTCGAACTGCTCTGCACGCACAGGGTCTTGGCGGGCCTCGCAACAGCACACTGTTGGTAACCTCGTCTGTCTCAGGCGAAGGAAAAACAAGTCTTGTGGTCAACCTCGGTGTTGCCTTCGCCCAGAATAATGCCCGAGTTCTTCTTATTGATGCCGATTTGCGCCACCCCGGCCTTGCGGCAGCATTCGGGCTTCGACCGGCACCGGGGCTGGGCGAGGTTCTTGCGGGTGAGGTCACACTCGAATCCGCAACGAGAAAAGATCGTGATGGCATAGTTGATGTGCTGGGAGCGGGCTCTCCAGTATCGGCACCGAGTGAGGTCCTGGGCTCTACCGCAATGACAGCGCTACTAGAACAGGTCAGATCTCGATATGACATTGTCGTGATAGATAGTTCACCCTTGTTGCCGGTCACCGATGCTGCTGTGCTGAGCACGATGGTGGACACTGTCATCATGGTTGCCGCGACCGGCACAGTCACGAAAGATGAGCTTCGCGCCTCCACCGCGCTACTGCGCAACATCACAGCAAAATTCGTCGGTCTTGTGGTCACTAAACTCCCTCGAAAGGGATCAGATTCGTATCGCTACGCTCGGTACGGATCCGAGGCAATCGACGCGATCTCGGTGCGGTCTGTTGATCGGGTCAACGCCGCAGCACCGACAGCGGGTACGGTTCAATGACGGCACTTCGTGAGAGAGCATCCAGCACTCCAGTTGCTCGTAAGCTTCTGCTGGCTGCCTCAACCGGAGGGCACTTAGCCCAGCTTGTCCGGCTCGCTCCAGGACTTGGTGCCACCGACGAATCGGTGTGGGTGACGTTCCGTTCCCCGCAAAGTGAGTCCCTTCTCGCCGGAAAGCGTGTGGTTTTTGTGCCGTACGTTCGACCGCGGGATTACCGTGGTGTTGTGACCGCCTATCGCGCGGTTCGCAAGATCGTCACATCTGAGCGCTTCGACGGTGCCGTGAGCACCGGATCCGCTATTGCGCTTTCTGCGTTGCCTGCTGCTCGATTCTCGAAAATTCCCGCCCTGTATATCGAAAGTGTTTCTCGAGTGCGTGGCCCTTCTCTTTCGGGTCGCATTATTGCGGCATTGCGATGTGCCAGCCTGCGCACTCAGCACCCATTGTGGGCCACGAAACGCTGGACTGTGCATCCGAGTGTCTTGGAAACATATGATCGCAAGCTCCGGCCCGAGCCTCCAGAGAAACCACGGTTATTCGTGACGTTGGGAACGATAGAGGGCTATCGTTTCGACTCCCTCATTGATGCGGTTCTTGCCACTGGTCTGGCTGATGAGAATACGATCTGGCAGCTTGGCTTCTCGACAGGCCGCACCGATTTACCCGGACACGTCTTCGACCAAGTCTCTGCTGAGGATTTCGCTCGCTACGCGACTCAAGCCGATGTTGTTGTCACGCACGCGGGTGTGGGCACCATCCTGGGGCTATTAGAGATGGGGGTCTATCCCGTGGCGGCGGTCCGTCGCTCGTCTCGACGTGAGCATGTCGATGATCATCAAGAGCAGATCGCGGGCCTTATCGATCAGCTCAACATCGGGGTCGCTACCGAGACGGATGAGTTGACGCGAGAGCACCTACTCGAAGCATCCCGATTCATGATCGATACCCCCCGCGCGGTCGCAGGCTGATCACTATGACCTCGTTCCCCATGCCATACGACAAGAGGTTGTGATGAGCGTTTCTATTTTCGTCCCTGGTGTCGGTCAATACGACAACATTGGTGACATCATTCTGCGGCGCCAGCTCATTGATTGGTTGCGCCCGCTTGGACAGCTGCACATTTATCTTGGCCCCTCTCCTGATGGATATTCAGAGGGGCTCGGCGTTACAGATGGCGACATCACTTATCGCTCTTTTAGTTCCTGGTACCGTGCCGGGTTAGCTCGTGCGCTGCGCGGTAACACTAGTTATGTTTTCAAGCCTGGCGAGATTCAGCTCACTCTGGTGGGAATGAAAGAACACATTGCGATGATCCCTCTTGCCTTGTTGGTCCGGCTCCGACGCGGGGGAGTTCTTCGTGTGGGCGTGGGTAGTCGAAACTTCGCTCGGATTCCTCGGTTGCTGATGCAGCCCTCGATTGCCCTCTCGCAGCTGACCAGATGGCGTGATCCGCGGACAGCGGCATACTTGCGTGGAGCCGGTATGCCTGATTTAGCTTTTGGGGAGGGTTCCTCCTCAGTGGACAGACCACACAACCGAAAAGTCTTGGTGGTGGAGATGCGGGCTGATCGCCCCTACCCCTCAAAGAACTGGATCACCGCGGTCAAGACTTTCGCTGAGCGAAACCAGCTCCAAATTTGGGCGGTTGCCCAGGTTCTCCGTGACCGCGAGCACTCTCGCAGGCTTGCAGAAGATTTGGGTGGAGTGCTTCTTGACTGGGATGGGACCTCCCATGCAGCACAGGAGGCCTCCTTACGGGAGCTTTATACCAAGGCCAATGTTGTCGTCAGTGATCGGCTCCATGTGTTGGTTACTGCTTTTACCGAGGGCGCTGTTCCGGTGGCTCCACTGGTTGACGCCTCAGACAAAATCGAGCGGCACTTCCGTGCGGCGGGAATAGAGGGAATCGCGTTCCCCACCGAGTCCCTCGATTCACAACAAATCACCGCCGCCATCGCTGCTGTTGAGCAGCGCAGAGATGAGTTATTTGCTGCTTTAGCCTCGGCCCGCAACGAGCTTGAGCAGGTTCGACGTGAAGTCACCGCGGTTGTCACCAGGGGTTCAGTGAACCGCCCCCGCGGTTCTGTCGACGCAGTAGCCCCGTCATGACCCAGTACATCGCTTGGCATGTGGGTCGTAGTGGCGAGGTTGCCGGGGGGATGACCCAGGTCGTGAATGGCTATTTATCGTGGGATTTTGATGACTTCGAGACACGCGTGATTACCTCGCGGGATGGAAGTCATGGGCCGCGAGCGATCCTTATCTTTGTGCGCGCTCTCATCACTGTGCTTCGATTGAAGAATCGTGACACCTCGGTGGTCGTCGTACACCTCTCCCAAGGGGGCTCCTTTGTTCGCGAGGGTCTGCTGCTGCGCTTGGCTCGGAAGAGAGGTTTTGCGACAGTGGGGCAATTGCATGGCAGCAGCTTTGCGGATTTTGCCGCCAGGAAGCCGAGGCTCGTCAGCAGGGTGCTGTCCCGTGCTTCGCGCATTCTGGTCTTAAGCGATGAGAGTCGCGAGCTTGCAGTTAACGCTGTTGGTGCTGAGCGTGTCGTTCAGTTACCTAATGCGGTGCCGCCGAGCGCCCCCACCCCTAAAGAGAAGCTCGTTGTTTTTGGTGGTGCGGTGACCTATCGCAAGGGCGTCGATGTTCTTGTGGAGGCGTGGCGCCTAGTGGGTGTGGCTTCGGGGTGGAAACTTTTTATTGCCGGCCCTCTCACTGATCGCGAACTTGTTCCTACGATCCTTCCAGGCGCGAGTTTTCTCGGTGCGCTTGAACACCGTGATCTTATGGCCTTGCTTGACCGCTCAGCGATTGCTGTGCTTCCTTCACGTGATGAGGCGATGCCGATGTTCATCCTTGAGGCGATGGCCAGAGATAACTGTGTCATTGCCACCCCCGTGGGCGGTATCACCGATGTGCTTGCCGATGGTCGAGGTGTTCTGGTGGAGCCAGGAGACGTTGAGGAGCTTGCTGCCGCCGTGAAAACAGCCTTTGACGATGAAGCAGGGCGGATCGCTATCGCGGCCTCCGGAAGATCACGTTTCGACGAGCAGTTCTCCAGCGCTGTGGTGTACCCGCGCATTGAGTCTCTCTGGCACGATGCTCTTGCCTCACGCTGAGGATCCGAAGGTTTACGGCTGACAGGTCACATTCGTTAGCCCTGATCCTGTTTGAGGAGCGTGGTTATCGCAGCCCACGATGTTCTCCAGCGGCTCACGGCTGGCCGGCTGGTGTATCCACAGCCCGAAGCCACTCGAGGTGAGGTTAGCGGTGTTCCTGACGAACACATTTTTCATCCCCCACCCTTCAACGCTCGCGTTGGTGCTAAAACCGTCAGCCTGCCCTCCTGTGCCGATGTTGTCGGAGACCACCCATCCATTGCCCTTAACCAAAATCCAGCTTGGTTCCACAGAGACCGAGCGTGAGTCATCAACGGTATTACCGCGGATGACTCCGTCGCTGGTGCCCTCCTTGGCTTCGATCGACTGAGCTCCGGTTGCCGAGATGACGTTCTGCATGACTCGTGTTCCATCAACGCGATCAGCTTGGCAGTTGGTTAACGCGCACCAGTTGCTTTCGGAAGATCCGATGTAAATCCCCTCCCCAAATTTCTTTTCGACCAAGCCGGTTCTGGTGATGGTGTTAGCAATAACGCTGCTGTTGGTGGTGAACTGTCGGAGGTGGATTCCCTCGTAGCCAATATCTTGAACCAGAAGGTCAGAGACAGTGACGCGAGTACTTGATTTGACCGTGAACCCCTTGAGCGCATTCTGGATCGTGAATCCGGTAAAGACCGCATCGTTGACCGTGTTGACAAAAAAGCCGTGTCCTTCGGTGATTGCGCCTCCGTCAATGATGGCGGTGCGAGGCCCACAAACCCAGATGGGTGCATCCGTCGTTCCAGATTTCGTCATCGTGAACTGACCCGAGTAGACGCCGGGTGCCAGCCTGATCACGGTTCCCGGTGTGGCGCGCCCCAGTGCGGACTGAAGCTCTGCCGCCGTCGACACATTTTCTGTGGCTGCTGGGCATTTCGTGAAGCGGAACGGATTCTCCGGCTCGTTGGGGCCAGTGCTGATGGTACTCACGGCGGAAGGTAGTGATTCATTTCCCGCAGTGTTTATCGTTGTCACTCGATATTTCCACGACGAGGATGCTGCAAGTCCCACGTCGTGCAAGGTCGTGGTTGAGGCATTGGTAGAGCCGATATGTATGAAGTCGGTCCCAGTGCGCTCCGCTCGATAAACTCGGTAACCGGCGGTCGTGCTGTGAGCGACAGGAGACCAGCTCAACGCCAGCCCGGATTTGAAAGGTGTGCCGGACACTGTCGATGGTGCGGGCAATAGTGATGTATCGACGACCTTGAATGCATCGATCAAAAGGTTGCCGCCGGTCGAGGCCGGATTTCTCTTACCGGTCCACACGAGACTGATGGTGTGCTGACGAAAACCGAGACCGCGTTTCTCGAATACTTTAGTGGCGAAGCTGTTGCTGGGTGCGTATCGGTCGACGGTGGCAACTTTGCGACCATCAATGAATACATCGCCGATTCCCGAGCTGGGTGAAAGTCGGCTGTACCACTCGATGGCATCACCGGTAAAAGTAAACTCTACTTTTCCTCGTGAGTTGAGGTAGTGTGATGAGCTGTTAATATCGCTCTGAGACACCATTGTCCGCCAACTGCCCGTGTAGCGAATCGCCGTGGAGGCGTTATCGTAGGTGCCAATTCCGTTGATGGCCGCCGAAGAGGCTGCCCCAGAACTCGCAGCGGACGTCGGCAACGACTGCGCTGCGGCCGCGGTGGGCGAGATCTGACTACAGCACAGTAGTGCAGAGCTTGCTAAGCCGAACGTGCCCAAGGCGCGCAAAAAAGAAAATATTATTGTGCTCACGAAGTCCCCCGACATCATAGTGAGAATGAATAAAAACCGGACAACCGGCCCAGTACGCCCCCAAACCCTGGCGTGAAACAGAACGTAACATGAGCGTCTGGGGATTGAAAGGACTTGACAGGCGCAACCTGGCCCCAGTGAGTGGCACACTGCGGCTTCTCCGCACGGTTAGGCTAGATTGGGTGGCCCCAATTGTGGTCAGAAAGCCGAAAACCGGCTCGCTTGGAGGTTCGCAAGACGATGATCATGGGCCGGTTTCGCTCACCAGAGCTCATACTGCTTGCTGTTGGAGCTGTGGGGGTTATGGCATCCACTGTCCTTATTCCGCGATTTGCTGGGACGATTGGTTGGCCTGGGCTGTTGACTGCCTGTGCCGCCCTAGTGATGCTTGGTGTTTGTCTCGCGGTGCCTGTTCATTGGCTTCCGGCAATGGCTCTGGTGTTTTTTGTTATCATTCCTCGCGCTGTAGTTCCTTCCCCTGGTTTACTCAAAGCGATTCCAGCGTTCTCTATCATCATGCTGATCTGGGTCATTCGCCGCCTCCTGATGTCCGTAACGCGCGCTGAGTCTTCCCGGTTGGTGTTGCCTCCTCGACGGTCACTCATTGTTATTGTTGTTCAGCTCTCTGCAGCGTTTTTTGTTCTGTGGGCGCTGATACTCAGTAGTGCTTCACCAGCACGATCAACATCATTCGCCTGGATGGCTTCTTTTGTTGTTGGTGCACTAATTCCGCTGTTGGTGTTGGACGCCCGGCGTGAAGCTCATCTTGTTCGTACAGCCTGGATGATCTGCGGTGGTGCGATGGGGGGCTATGCCGTCATTGAACTTGTTTTGGGGCAATCTCCCCTTTATGGGGCTCTGTACTCTGCGCTTGGCGTACCGAGCATCCAGCATTGGTCTGTGTATCGGGCTGAGGCCTCATTCCATCACCCGCTTTATGCTGGGGCATTTCTTTCTGCTGCTGCGGCGATCGCTATCGGGCATTGGCTAACCCACGACCGCCGTTCTTCCCTTATTCTGGGCCTCCTGAGCGCTGTTGGTGTCGCCGCTACCGTATCGCGTGGCTCTATTCTGGCCACGGGGATCGCGGTGGGCTTAGCTGTTGTGGCTGCCATCTTTACTGAAGGTCGACGCCTTGTTCCTCGCCTTATTGTGGTGATGGTGTTAGCGGTGGCCGCCGTTTTTGGTTTACTCAACTTTGCTGCGCTGACGAGTAGGACTGATTCTACCGAGGCAGAACTCTCGGAGGGGGCCCGAGACCTTGGCGTGATTATCGCCCTCCGCGCCGCCGCCGCGGCTCAATGGTTGGGTTCGGGCCCCGGCACCTCGGGTATTAGCGCGAGAAAGTTCGATGATGTGGTGATCGAAAATTCCGCACTGCAGTTATTGATTAGTGTGGGAATTCCCGGTTTATCTTTCATCGCCCTGCTGGTGGCTGCTCTGGTGATCAACTCTCTGAAATCGAGAGACTTAGCGTCGGCGGCGGGATTGATTGCTTACACCGTGTCGATCCTCGGCTTCAATGCGATAGATGCGATCCGCGGTATGCATCTCTTAGTAGGGTTGCTTTTTCTGATCACGCTGAACCCGGCTATCAGAGACAGTGTCAGAGATCTGCCTACTGCGGTCGTGCGCAGGAAGCAGCGCCTTCAGCATCCGGTCTCTGTCAATACCTTTGCGAAACCACCGTATTGATACAGTGATTCTCGGGCCCAGTCGGTTACCTCGAAATCCGGTCGGTATTCGATCATACGAATGTCGCCGGTGAAGCATCGTTCAAAAATCACCCGGGCCCGCGAGAGGTGGGGGGTGAAGGTGAGCACCATAATCGAATCCCAGCCTTCGCGTTCCGACAACGCACGCACACCCCGGGCTTCTCCCCGCGTTGTGGTCGGGATGGCCGAAAAACATTCGACTGTGTAGTCGACTTCGCTGTCGTTATTGCAGAGGTCGACTTCGAATCGCCCATTCTCTAGGACAGGGCTGACGATGACGAGTGTTGTGCTGTATCCCTTTTCCATGAGTTCTCTAGCGAGTGGCATGCGATCTCGCGACGGGCCGAGCACCACCAGTGCGTCGGAGGCGATGGGGCTGTCGTGAGCGGGAAACACGAAAAGTGGGAGGCTTGCGATGACCAGTGTCATAACGATGCCAACGACGGCCCATAGTGCCACGCGACCCATCACGAACAGGCGTCGACCGAAAGACATTTCTTTATCGTAGTTAGACTGAGGGTGATTAGCCGCCTGCTGTGTCTTCCGGTTGTCCGCCACGTCGGCGCAGCGCTTTATGCTTAAGTGGATGCAGCCCGGATCCCGCCTCTATGCTTTGAGTTGTTGGTGTATGGCGTCATGAGCATATGTGGCGTGCTCAAAAAATTCGGGGCAATGTCGTTCCAGTAAAGGTGATCTGGAGGTTCCCCATGAAGACTGTCCCCAAGCAAAAACACGATGACACTACTGTGTTAGACCCCATCACTGTTCTATACTCTCTGGTACCGCCAGACGGGCGAACCAAATACGTTGACCAGCTTGTCGAAGGTCTTCCCGGTGCGGTTACCATGAAGTTTTTTTCATGGCGGGCCGCTCTCGGTGGTCGGTATGACGTTTTTCATATGCATTGGCCGGAACTTACCCTGCGTGGCAAGAACCCGCTGAGACGCTTCTTGCGCCGCCGCGCGGCCGATATTTTTGTTATCTTGCTTGCGCTCAGGAAAATCCCTTTAGTGCGCACTATCCACAATGTTGTTCCTCATGAGGAGGGCAGCGCTGCCGAAAACCGCACTCTCGCAAAACTCAATAAGAACACCAGCCTTTTTATTCGGCTGAATCCCACGACCGAGGTGCCCTACGCAGCCCCTCTTGTGACGATCCTTCACGGGCACTATCGCGACCAGTTTGCATCGCACCCCATGCCTGTTTCGCGAGTAGGAAGAATCTTGTATTTTGGCATCATTAGGCCCTACAAGGGTGTATCCGAGCTTATGGAGGTCTTCCATTCGATTGAACGAGATGACCTTGAACTTCGTATCGTGGGAAGCCCGAGTATCGGGCAACGTGACATCGTTGAGGCTGGTTGTCGGAGGGATAATCGAATTACCGCCCGGCTGAACTTCGTCGATGATGTGGATCTTGTCGATGAGGTTGGGCAGGCCGAACTTGTGGTCCTTCCCTATCGTGAGATGCACAACTCCGGCTCTATCCTCGTCGCTATGTCGCTGGGGCGCCCGGTGTTAGCACCGTCGACTCCGGCCAACGATGCCCTCGCGCAGGAAGTAGGTCCGGGGTGGATATACGGCTACGACGGTGACCTGACTGCCGACACTGTGGTGCGCACGCTTGAGACACTGCGCCGGACGCCACCGGCAGAGGCCCGACCGCGGTTAGGCGCTCGGGATTGGAAAACTCTGGGGATGCAGCACTATCGGGCATATCGCCGTGCTATGGATGACACAAGGAGCGCTGATCGTCATCAGAGGTAACAGCACGGTCGCGGGCGATGGGCTCGGGGCCTCGGCCTCACGAGGGGCAGCAGCGACCCTCATTGGTCAGATCGTGCGGATCACCGTTCAACTTGCTGGTGTTGTTGTTATGGCGCGGCTACTGGATCCGAGCGATTATGGACTCCTGGCCATGGTGACCGCGATTATCGGGGTGGGCGAGATATTCAGGGATTTCGGTCTCTCTTCGGCTGCCATACAGGCAAAAACCCTGAGCAGGGCTCAGAAGAACAATCTTTTCTGGATCAATACCGGGATTGGTGCGCTGCTGACCGCCATCGTTGCGGCACTTTCTGGGATGATTGCTGCCCTCTACGATGATCCTCGCCTTCAGCTGTTGTCAGTTGTGTTGGCCTCAACCTTCCTCCTCAATGGCATCAGCACCCAGTTCAGGGCTGAGCTCAACCGCAATCTGCAGTTCATCCGTCTTTCGACGGCAGAGGTGGTGTCGCAGACGCTTGGCCTTGCGGTGGGTATCACGATGGCAGTACTAGGTTTCGAGTATTGGTCTCTTGCTGGCTTGCAGGTCTCGCAGATTGTTTTCCAGATCATTGCCTTGGTCATCGCTTCACGCTGGTTTCCTGGGGGCATATCGCGAACTGCCCCGATGGGAGGTTTTCTGCGATTCGGATCCAGTCTTTTCGGTGCACAACTGTTGGCCTATGCGAGTCGAAATGTTGATTCCATTGTCATTGGAGGGCGTTTCGGGCCTGAATCGCTGGGTCTTTATAACCGGGCTTTCCAACTCATGCTGCTTCCGCTTCATCAGATCAACGCGCCGTCCACCCGTGTGGCGCTGCCGATCCTGTCTAAACTTCAGGATCAGCCGGCCAGGTTCGCCGCTTTTGTGTCGTTCGGTCAGGTCATCATGCTCAACGTGGTGAGCTTGATTCTTGCTTTTTGTGGTGCTCAGGCTTTCGCCATCATTTCTGTTGCTTTGGGGCAGCAGTGGCTTGCTTCGGTTCCGATCTTTCAGGTGCTTTTGATTGCCGGTTTCTTTCAAACCGCAAATTACGTGGTTTATTGGGTTTTTCTCTCCCGGGGTCTCACTCGATCAAATCTGATGTTTTCACTGGCCACCAGGCCCGCGATGGTTGTGCTGATCTTGGTGGGCTCGAATTGGGGGGTCCATGGTGTTGCCTGGGCCTATGCCATATCGGTCGCGTTGATGTGGCCGTTGGGTGTGTGGTGGCTTGCCCGTACTGTCAGCTTCAGCCCAGCAGTTCTGTTCGGCAACGGTCTGCGTACTCTGTGTGTCTTCTCGCTGGCTGCGGCAGCGTCATACCTGTCGACCATGGCCATACCAACAGACGCTCTCGCACTGAGGCTTGTCGTTGGCTTTCTGGCGCTGATTGCTGTAGTGGCGTGTGCCGCTGTCGTCTGGCCGCGCTACCGCAAAGACGTGCTCTCAATTCTGGGAGCTCGTCAGTATTTTCGTCGTGCAAAATCACGTGTAGAACCAGAGACAGACGACTCCACTGAGTCGTCGGAAGAGGATGATCGGTGAAGTTGAGTTCGATTGGGCGTCGTGCCAAGAAAACTATTCAAGAGGCTGTGGTGTCGCTCGGACTATCATCTGCGCGCGACCGTCGTGTCTTCCGTTTAGCGGCAACTGCGCAAGAGGGCCCGCGGACCAAGCATCTACTTCTTGCCGCTCCGGGCGGTGGGAACATCGGCGATCAAGCCATGCTTGAGGCCTTTCTTGAGGGTGTCGAAGGTGAGGTTGTTGTCATTGTTCGGGATGCATGGGCTGTCACAATACCGACTGCCCATGCTGAGCGAGCCGAGCTTCTGGTGATGCCGCACCTGCTGTATTCAGACGGTCGACCTCACTATGAGGCTGTGGCCGAGTTTCGTCGACTGCTCGGTCAGGCGCTGTCCTTCTCCGTTACCGGAGCCGACATTATGGATGGCAAGTACAGCCTTCGTGCTTCAGTGCGTCGGTCGAATTTGGCGGAATACGCTGCGACCGCGGGGGTCCATTCGCGTATTCTCGGGTTTAGTTGGAATGCCGCACCGCGCCAGGCCGCACTCACAGCGTTGCGCCGCGCTTCCCAGCGTGGGGTGGTTCCTCTTCTGAGGGATCCGGTTTCGGTGGCGAGGGCTAGGGCACAGGGTGTGCAGCAGGTTCAGGAGGTCGCAGACATTGTCTTCTCGGCCACCTCGGTTGATAACAGTATTGTTGATCGCCTTGGCTTGGACCTCAGCGACGAACGTCCACTGGTGGTGGTCAATGTCAGCGGGCTGATTGGTCGCACCATGAATCAGCTTGGTGAATATCAGGTCATTGTCGATCAGCTCAGAGCTCTGGGTCGGCGGGTCCTGATTGTTCCCCATGTCAGAAGCCAGCTGGCGGATGACCTGGTGGCCTGTACCGCGGTCGCCGATCATGTGGGACGCGATGGGGTCACGCTTGTCGAGAGAATGCTCAGCCCTGCGGAGATCCGGGGGCTCACCGCAGCGGCGGAGTTTGTGATCACGGGGCGTATGCATCTGGCGATCATGGCATTATGGAACGGGGTTCCGGCGATCACTCTGGCGACTCAGGGCAAGGTTGAAGGTCTTATGGCGCTGTTCGACAGCCAGGAGCTCTGCGTGGAACCAAGCGCGGGATTCGGGTTTCGTGTGGTGGACACGATCAACGGTCTCGTTGATGGCTCATCGGCCACGAGAGAGCGGATCCGAGAACTGCTTCCTGCTGTCACCGCGTTATCACGTGGCAATGTCGAAGGGATCAAGGAATGAGTCTCGGAAGACGAGCACGAATCTCTCTAGCACTGGCCAACGGTGTCGCCTCGAGTTCCTGGTGGTCGCCATCGAGCAGGGCCTCATTGCTGCGCCGCTTCGGTGCCAAGATCGCCACGGGTGCTCGTGTTTATCACGGCATTCGCTTTGTGGGCCGGGTCGATCTGCTCGAACTCGGTGGTGGCTCATTCCTCAATGTGGGGGTCACGATCGGTTCTAACGCTGCGGTCACCATCGGCAGTGATGTGGCTATTGGGCCGGGTGTGCAGCTTCTCCCCACCACGCATGAACTCGGCCCGGCCTCACGGCGCGCCGGTCGCAATCTGGCCGAACCGATCAGGATCGGCGATGGGGCCTGGATCGGTGCCGGGGCGATTATTCTTTCCGGGGTGACCGTGGGCGCGGGGGCTGTGGTCGCCGCCGGTGCCGTGGTCACCGCGGATTGTGAACCGCACCATCTTTATGGTGGCGTGCCGGCCAAGATCATCCGGGCCATTGATGTGCCGGGTAGCACTGATCCCTCTTCTTACTCGCAGAAAGGCTTATCGTGAGCAGCACACCGAAATCCTTGTCTATTGCTTTCGTCGTCCCCTCGCTTCATGGCGGTGGCGCAGAGTTTGTCGCGCGCACCTGGATGAGGTGGCTTGTGGAGCAGGGCCACGAGGTCACCGTGATCACCACATCAAATAAACCGACCGATGATCACCTCCCTGAGGGTGTGACGGCACGGTCAGTGGCCTCGGCCCGCGGCCAGTGGGGCAAGGCTAGCGCCCTCAGAACGATATTCCTCGCGAAGAGACCAGATGTGGCGGTGTCTCTACAAGCACATGCGAACCTGATATTGATCGCTGCCGCCCGTACGATGTCGCGAGCGACCCGACCCCCCATCGTGATTAGCGAAAGAAATCTCGTCTCGCTGGGGCTACCGGGCACGCACCTATCCCATCGCCTGAAAATCTGGACCGCTCAACGCCTCTACCGCTTCGCGGATCATGTCATCGCGATCTCACACCCGGTGGCGGGAGAGCTGGTCAGCGGGTTCAAGGTCAGCGGAACTCGATGTACTGTTGTGCCTAATCCTGCGACGGCTAAGGTCACAGCGGGTAACCG
>JBOFDJ010000102.1:0-9054 GCA_051646885.1 Rhodoglobus sp. | reverse complement strand
CGCTGGCCGCCGCCGGTGTCAGCACCATTGGCATTGTCGACGATGACAGGGTAGAGCTCAGCAACCTGCACCGTCAGCTCATCCACGGGGTCGCAGACCTGGGCCGCAGCAAGGTGGAGTCTGCTGCCGACCGTGTTGCGGAGCTCACCGGCGACACCACGGTGATCGCGGTGCCCGAGCGTCTGACCGCGCACACCGCCCTCGAACTGTTCGCAGACTTTGACCTCGTCGTCGACGGCAGTGACAACTTCCCCACCCGCTACCTGGCCAGCGATGCGGCGACACTCACCGGGATCCCGTTGGTCTGGGGCTCGGTAGCGCAGTATGGCGGGCAGGCCAGCGTGGCCGTTCCCGGTGGTCCCGGCTATCGAGATCTGTTTCCCACTCCACCACCACCGGGCTCGGTGCTCTCTTGCGAGGCCGGGGGTGTACTGCCGACGGTGGTGGCGCTGATCGGCTCAATTATGGCAGGCGAAACCATCAAGCTGATCACGGGGATCGGCACACCGCTCGTGGGTCGGGTCACGATTGTCGACGCCCTCATGGGAACGTTTCGCGAGCTGGCGTTCGACGCAGACCCCACAGCGACGCCCATCACCTCGCTTATCGATTATGAGGCGTTCTGCGGGGCCTCCGATACCATCACTCCTGCCGAACTGGCGGCGCGCCTCGGTGAGGTGACCTTGCTCGATGTGCGCGAACCATGGGAGTCCCAGCTGGTGTCACTGCCGGGTTCGCAGCTGATCCCGATCGGCTCGCTCGCGCAGAACCTTTCCAGGGTGGACGCCAGCCGGCCAGTGGTCGTCTACTGCCATCTCGGCGTGCGCTCGGCAGCCGCCCGCACACTACTCGCAAGTCACGGTGTCACCGCCAGCCACCTCGTCGGCGGCATTGACGCCTGGGCGAGAGACCTCGACCCCGAGATGGTGCGATATTGATGGTGCGGTGGAGCGTTGATGAGCATGTCGCGCACATTGCCGAGCTGCTCGCCCCGGCCCTGAAGCCCTCCCCCGAGACGGTCACCCTCGACGAGGCTCTCGACCGAGTGATTGCCAGCGCGGTAGCCTCCCCGGTCGACCTTCCGCTGTTTCGCAATTCTCAGATGGATGGATTCGCCGTGCGCTCCGCCGATCTGGCGACCATGCCGACCACCCTCATGATCACCGGGGAGGTCGCGGCCCGACCCAGTAACCCGCTACCGCTGCTGCCGGGATCCACGGTGCGCATCATGACCGGGGGTGTTATGCCCCCCGGGGCCGATACCGTGATTCCGGTCGAGGAGGTTACCGTCGACGAGGGTCGAGTGAGCATCACCCAGCCGCGTCGGGCGGGAGACTTCGTGCGCGACCGCGGCAGCGACATCCGCTGCGGTGCGCAGCTGCTGCCCAGCGGCAAGCAGCTGGCCTCCCGGCATCTGGCTGTGCTGGCCGCGGCAGGGCTTGCCACCGTGGAGGTGTTATCCCGGGTTCGGGTGGCTGTGATCACCACGGGCTCCGAACTTGTCGAGCCGGGCCACACGCCGGTGCTCGGCCAGGTTTTCGACTCCAATGGCACGGCGTTGGCTGCCGCCGTTCGCGCTGCCGGCGCACAGCTCACTTTTCGAGCGCAGGTGCATGATGATACGGCCACCATGATCGACGCGCTGAAGCAGGCGGCGGCAACCGCCGATCTGATTCTCACCTCGGGCGGCATCTCGATGGGTGCCCACGAAGTGGTGCGGGAAACCCTCGAACCCCTCGGTGCTCGGGTTGGCCAGGTCGCGATGCAGCCGGGCGGCCCGCAGGCAACCGCAATGTTCGAGGGCATTCCCGTGATGTGCTTTCCGGGAAACCCGGTGAGCACCCAGCTTTCATTCGAGATCTTTGTGGCACCGCTGCTGCGGCAGGTGGCCGGGTTGGCCGCGGCGCAGCGGAGCTGGCGGGCGCTGGTTGGCAGCGCGGCATCTCCTCGGGGGACGCGACAGTTTCTGCGCGCGCGGGCGGTTGACCACGAGAGCGTAGCCCTGGTGGCTGGGTCTGGATCGCATTTGGTCGCCGGGCTGGCGGCATCCGATCTGCTCGTTGTGGTGCCCGAAGAGGTCACGCAACTTAGTGCCGGTGATTCCGTGGAAACATGGGAACTATGAGCGAGCGCCCCACCCTGAGCCACCTCGATGCTGACGGTCGGGCACGCATGGTCGATATCGGCGATAAGGCGGTGACCCGACGGCGCGCCACCGCGGTGGGCCGCTTCACTAGCACGCCTGCGGTGATCGCCCTGGTGCGCGCCGACGGCCTACCGAAAGCCGATGTGCTGTCGACGGCGCGTCTCGCGGGAATTCAGGGCGCCAAACGCACCAGCGAACTGATCCCGCTGTGTCACCCACTGGCGCTGAATTCGATCAGCGTCGACTTCGTGCTGGGCGAGGGCAGCATCGAGATCAGCGCGACGGTCACGACGACCGGAAAAACCGGAGTAGAGATGGAGGCGTTGACTGCGGTGGCCATCGCCGGTCTCACCCTGCACGATATGACCAAAGCCGTCGACCCGCACTCGGTGCTGGGCGAGATTCGGCTGGTGGCAAAAACCGGCGGCAAAACCCGAGCTGTAGTGCGAGACGCGACCGCGGCCGTGGTCGTCGCCTCAACTGGTGGGGCGGCGGGAACCCGTGAAGACACCACCGGTCCGCTGATCGCCGGCTGGCTGGCCGCGAGAGGCTACGCGGTCGACGCCGTCACCGTGGTGGCGGATGCAGATATCGCAGCAGAGCTCAGCAGGGTGGTCGCCGACTCCCCCGCCGTGATCATTACCACCGGCGGCACGGGGGTCAGCCCCACCGATCAGACGCCGGAGGCCACCCGGGCGCTGCTGACCCGCGAGCTTCCCGGGGTGGCTGAGGCGATCAGGTCGCGGGGGCTGGCGCAGGTTGCCACCGCTGCACTCAGCCGGGGGCTGGCCGGAACAGTCGGCAATACTGTGATCGTGAACCTGCCCGGGTCCACCGGAGGGGTACACGACGGGCTAGCGGTGCTCGATGAGTTACTCGACCATCTCGTCGCTCAGGTCGCCGGGGGTGGAGCCCATGAGTAACGCGGCGGGGGTTGATGCTTCCGCGGCGGGGGTTGGTAGCTCAGCGGCGGGAGTTAATACCTTCGCACTGATCACCGATCAGCCACTCGATCACGACACCTTCGAGACCTTCGTGCTCGACCGCGCCAACGGTGCCCTGGTGACCTTCCGAGGTATTGTGCGCGACCACGACCACGGGCTGACGGTATCGGCACTCGACTACCAGTCGCATCCGGATGCGCAGCGGTTTTTGGAGGACTGTTGCCGCACAGTGGCGGCAGAGTCGGGCCTGCGGGTCGCGGCTGGCCATCGCACGGGATCGCTAGCGATTGGGGATGTCGCGCTGGTGGCATCCGTCGCCGCCCCCCACCGCGCGGAGGCCTTCACTGCCTGCGCAAGGCTGGTCGACATGATCAAGCACACCGTACCGATATGGAAACGCCAACACCTCGCCGATGGTGCCACGGAATGGGTCGGGCTATAGCAGTCCTGCCGCCCTCGGCCCAGCAGCCCTCTCGCCCCGCCCAGCGGTTCCCTCGCCCACCCGCGGCGGGAGAAACCGCCGAACATGGCGGTATTAAACCGCGATCGGAGAGAGAAGCAACGCCCGCCACATGAGATTTCCCCCCTCCATAAACTGCGGAGGAGTACCCATCAATATGCCAGAGGCATGCTGAGCGCCACGGCCTCGCTCTCGCCACCCGAGCGAAGCGTGATCGATCTTGCTCAGTCATGGTGATGCTCAGATGGCCTCTCCACAGACCTGCGAACGTACCTCTAATGGGGTACATATTTTCTGCTAATGTAGGCCGACTACAAGGAGAAACTATGAGCAGTAACGAAAAAGACCCGAGCCAAGCCGACGGTGCCGAAACCGAAAAAACTGAGGCCACGCCGCCGACGGAAGTCATTCCCGAATCACCCGTTGATGCCGCCGTGCCACCAGTAGCACCCGCCGCGTCACCCATCGAACTAGCTGCGCAGAGCGCTCCCCCCGCCGCGGTCGCTTCCGAAGAGGCCGCCGTAACCACGCCACCGGTAGAGGCCGTCGACACTGCGGCAGCAGCAGTCGAGGCTGCTTCGCCGCCCACCGTGCCGCAGGCACCACCCGTGCCACCAGTTGAATCCACGCCGCCAGTATCATCAGTCGAAACACCGGCGGCACCGGTCGAGACTGCTGCGCCACCAGTACCACCGGTCGAGGCCGCAGCACCTGTCCCTCCCGTCCCTCCTGTTGAGGCCGCCGCGGCACCGGCCGCACTACCCGCAGCCGTTCCAAGCGCAGCGAGTGCACCACAGACCGTAACCACAGCAGCACAGACCGCGGTCTTCGCCCCTCCTGCTGGCGTGGCAGCGCCACAGACAGCAGCGGCCTGGGCAGCAGCCCCTCCACGAAAGAAAGGTCTCGGCACGGGTGCCATCATCGCGATCGCCGGTGGGGGCCTGGCCCTGATCCTGGTTCTGGCATTGGTGATCTGGGCAGGAGTCTCGTTTATCACCCGCAACCCTTCGTCTGGCGCTACCGCTGCTGTTGAGGGCTACCTCACTGCCATTTCTCAAAGCGATGCGAAAAAAGCCAAGAGCTATCTGGACTCCGCACCTTCTGCTGCTCCGTTGCTGACCGATGACGTTCTTGAGCAGTCCAATGCTCTCGCCCCGATGTCGGACATCCAAGTGTCGAAGCGGGCATCCGTAAGATCGGGCTTTGGCACTGTGAGCGCCAGCTACAAGTTGGGCAAGACCACAGTTGATGCAAAATTTAAGGTTTCTGATTATGCAGACAACGGAACGTGGACAATCACCGACGGGCTGGGTCAAATTTATATCTCAGATCTCAAAAAATTGAACATGACGGTTAACGGGAAAACGGTCAAGGGTGACAAAGTTGATATCTTCCCGGGGACCTACGAGTTCGGCACGTCACTTGAGAGATTCACTCTCGTAGGTGAGACTACCCTGACGCTCGCAGATGAAGATGATTCTTCGTACCAGCTTGACATTGAAGCGGAGCTTACTGATGAAGCAATCGAAGAGTTCCGTTCGGTTGTGCGTTCCTCTGTCGATGCCTGTATCGCGTCAACTACGCTGGCCGCTGGCTGTGGCCTCGACCTTTCTGCAACACTGAGCGATGGCACACAACTCACCGAAGGCTCGGTTAAGAGAACGCTCTCAGCGGATGCCAACGCCACGATTGATTCCATGGAGCCGACCCTGAGCATCAGCAACCCCAATCTTGCGCAGGGAGACATTTATATAGGTTCGGTCGATACCACCGCTCTCTGCACACAGGGCGGGGTAACGGGGACATGTGAGGTCATATTCGGCCCAATTCTCGGAAGACCCTCAGTTGACATGTCAGAGAAAAAGCTGGAAATCACCTGGGAGTGAGCTAGTCGGCGGAGCAAGATAACCAGCCAACCTCGGCGCTAGGAAAAATCGGGCACCCCACCCCAATTCCTGAAGCTGCCCACGAGAACGCAGCTTCTGCTGCCTGGGCGAAGATCCGGACAGCAGAAGCGACGTTCTCGCGCGTCGGGTAGGTTGCTATATGGAACAGCCGCTGACTAGTAGAAGGCTGAAACAGCCATAGACGACAGAGCAAGGCTCATCACGGCAGTTCATCGCAGTCGAGGCTGCAGTTAGGGTCTGCTGTTGTGGGGTGGCAGCGTTCTGCTGGAGTTGTGGATGCTCACGTCACTGGTGGCAGTGATCCTCCGGGTGGCGGGAGAAGATCACCGGTGGCGGGAGTTGCTACTCCCGCCACCTGCTGGTAACCCCCGCCACCCGTGTCAGAACTCCCGCCAGATAGGTTATTACTCCCGCCGCGTGGGAAACGGCCACGTCCAATCGCATCGGGTGTGCCTACCACTCGCCGACCCGTCACCCCCAGACGATGAGCCACCACGCCAACACAGTCATGCCCGGGACAGCCGCACGAAATGTCGGGCGTCAACATCCCAACGGTCGATGACAACAAGACCACTACCACTGGCGATGCGCTCTACTGCACCCGCACCCACCCGGGCCCAGGGGAATGGGGCGCTCTCGTTGCCTTCGCGGTCAAGCACGGTATACATCGCCCTGTCATTCACCTCTGCTTCACCGTCCAGCTCGACCACAATCGAGCCGCCCTCGGCGAGCAGATCCCGGCAGCGCATGAGCAGTGCAAGCGGGTCGCCGCCAATTCCCACGTTGCCGTCCATCAGCAGAATGGTGCGCCACCGCCCCTCCAGCGGAACTCGATCAAAGATGGATCTCTCGAGCGCCATCGAGCCTTCGGATCGAGTGTGTTGCACGGCACGCCCTGAGACATCGATACCCAAGGCGGGCATCCCCCGATCAGCGGCGGCCCGGACCATGCGGCCCGGACCGCAACCGACATCAAGCAGCGGCCCCTGCGAGTTGTCGAGGGCGGTGAGGTCGGCCTGGGTCGCACATCGTAGCCAATCACCGACATCCATCACCATCGAAGGCCATTCGCCCACCGCTCGCAACAGAAGCTCACCGCCCCCACTGCGCACGAGCGCCCTACCGTAAGGCTCGGCACCCCCGGTGCCAAAGGATTCGACTACGGTGCCAGTATGACCGATATGAGGAATAGACATGAGTCGACGCTAGCGCCATCAGCTATGTCATGCCGGATAAAGCCTTACGGAACCCTAACGGTGGGTATTCCGCACACCCCGCGACGACGATACGGTCATAGTGTGGGAGGGTGAGCCTGCCAAACCCCGCCCCGCCGGGCAACGATGATCTACGGGATAGGCGGGTGCTGGTGGTGGATGACGATGCCACCGTCTCCGAGGTCGCCAGCAGCTACCTGCGTCGCGCCGGTTTTTGCGTCGATACAGCCAGCGACGGAATCGCTGCACTGTCCGTCGTGGAGCACACCCCGCCCGATCTTGCTGTGCTCGACCGCATGCTGCCGGGGATCGACGGAATCGAGTTGTGCCGTCGCATCCGCCTCATCAGCACAACACCGATCATCATGCTCACCGCACTCGGCTCGGAGGATGACCGGATTCTCGGGCTTGAGGTCGGTGCCGACGACTACCTAACGAAACCGTTTTCACCCCGCGAACTGGTGTTGCGGGTGCAGTCTGTGCTGCGTCGTTCTCTCGGCGAGTTCAGCCCGGAAGGTATCGTCATTCGCGGGCCGTTTACGCTCGACCCCGCCGCTCGGACAGCATCAGCTGCGGGAGAGATGCTCGCACTGACGATAAGAGAGTTCGATTTGCTCGAATTTTTTCTCAAGCACCCCAACCAAGTTTTCCGCCGGGAGGAGCTGATGAAAGCGGTGTGGGGCTGGACCCACGGTGACCCCTCGACAGTCACTGTGCATGTGCGCCGCCTAC
This sequence comes from Rhodoglobus sp., assembly GCA_051646885.1. GTDB lineage: Bacteria > Actinomycetota > Actinomycetes > Actinomycetales > Microbacteriaceae > Rhodoglobus. The sequence goes on along the minus strand of JBOFDJ010000102.1, from coordinate 1,651 downwards.
GAGAGAAAATCGAGGTCGATCCTCGCAATCCACTTCTGCTGGCCACAGTGTGGGGCGTGGGCTACAGGTTCATGGTGGGTAGCGATGCCCTGGGCTGACCTCATCGGGGTCACACTGACCGCAGTGGTGACGACCCTTATTATCGGCGGCATAAGTCTGCTGGTCATTGTCATGCTGAGGCGGTCATCACTGATCCTGCAGCTGTGCATCCTCATGCTCGCTGCGATCCTCTCGGTTGTGATGAGCATGATCGGTGCCGCCAATCAGATGTATCTCTCCGAGCACGACCTGACCGTCGCCGTCAACGTTGCAGCCGTCTCCGGTGCCGTCTCGTTGGTACTGATCGGGATGCTCGGGGTCATCGTGGTGCGCAACTCCCGGGCCTTGGCCGCCGCGGCCCGCCGCATCGGGGAGGGCAAACTTGTCGAGACCGCGGGTAGGCACTCCAGCACCGAGTTCGCCCGGCTCGCGGATGAACTCGTCGCCACGAGCGGCCGCCTCGCCGAATCCCGGGCCCGCGAGGAGCGGGTTGAGGCCTCGCGGCGCGAACTGGTGGCGTGGATCTCGCACGATTTGCGGACGCCGCTGGCGGGTATCCGGGCCATGGCGGAGGCCTTAGAAGACTCGATGGCCGTCGACCCGCCACGCTACTACCGTCAAATGCGCGTGCAAGTCGATCAGCTGTCGAGTATGGTCGACGATCTATTCGAACTGTCAAAGATCGACTCAGACACCCTGAGGCTTTCGTTCGAGGAGGTGTCGCTCTACGACATCGTCAGCGACACTGTTGCCGATCTGCTCCTGATCTTCCCGGGGCGGGAGATACAGGTTGAGGCACCGCTCGGGCATAACCTCGTGGTGGTAGCAGACCCCCGGGAGCTCTCGCGGGCGGTCGGCAACCTGCTACTGAACGCCATCCAGCACACGCCTTCCGGTTCTGCTATTACCGTTAAGGCAGATTTCATCGACGGTCGCGCCTGTGTCGCGGTCATCGATTCCGGTGGCGGAATAGCGCAGGATGATTTGGGCCGCGTCTTCGAGCCCGGCTGGCGTGGCACCTCCGCCCGCACCCCCTCACCGCACGGCAACCGGTCGAGCGGTGCCGGTCTGGGCTTGGCCATCGTGAAGGGGATCGCCACCGCGCATCACGGCGAAGTCACTGTGCGCAATGTTCCCGGCGGTACTCGCTTCGACCTCGTACTGCCTTTGGATGCCTCGCTAACGATGTAATCCCCACCACCCACCACCCCTCACGTCCTCACGTCACCCTCTCACCGCCCACCCGGCATCCTCACAACCCGCCCGCACCCCTCACCGCACGCCCACAAGGGCTCGCTCACCTAAGTAGTCGCCGAGGTCTCCACTTCTGCTGCCTCGGATCGAGCTCACACAACAGAAGTGGAGGTCTCGGCGCGCTATGCAGTCGCGCGCCGCGGTCGGCGCCCCAGGTGGTCGCGCCCCAGGTGGTCGGCGCCCCAGGTGGTCGCGCGCGTCGAGCGGTCTCTCGCTCCAGGGTCTCAGCCGCCGGCGAAGGGGGGCAGCACATCGACACGAGCGCCGACCGCGCGGGTGTTGTCACGGCTCACCACACCATCGACAAGAAACGAGCCTGCGGCGAGCACGCGGGCCATGGGTTCGCCATGGCGCTCGA
>JBOFDJ010000101.1:0-14176 GCA_051646885.1 Rhodoglobus sp. | reverse complement strand
TAGCAGACGGCAGGTTGCATCAAGTGCGCCAAAACTCCCGAATCCAGTCCGCCGCTCAACAATAACGCTTCTTCCCCGGCGGATCGCTGCTCCTGAGTACTGAGCAACAACGCCTGAGTGTAGCTTTCTACCCAGTCCGCCTCGGACCGCTGCGCAGCGTCAGTGATGCTCCAGTATTTCCATATCCGGAAAACCCCAGTGCGGTGGTCAAATTGGAGCGTAGTACCCGCTTCCAGCAAGCGGACGCCTGAGTAGGGCGTAACCGAGCCGACGGGCGTCTCCACGGAGACGACTGTGTCGGGAAGGTCGACCGCAGCGGACAGATCCCCGAGAATAGCCTTCACCTCAGAGGCGAAGTGCAGTTGGGCACCGACCACTCGGTAGTGTAACGGCTTCTGCCCGATCGGATCTCGGATCAGGAACGTTAGCGCTTGACACGGGTCATGGATGGCGATGGCAAACATGCCGTCGATACGATCCACGAATCCTGCACCGCACTGCAAGTAAGCGCGCAAGATGAAGGAACCATCTGTGTCGTTCGGGGCGAGTTCAACCCCCAGGCGAGCGGCGACGTTCCGATAGTCGTAGATCTCGCCGTTATAGGTGACCGTCACTCCAGTCGCCGGATCGGTGTACGGACCGAATCCACGGCCAGGGCTCACGATAGCCAATGACGTCATTCCGAGAACCGAATCACCGGCTTTGCTCGCGACCATCCTGGCCGCATCTGGGCCTCGATGGCCCAGGTCTCGCACCATCCGACTTACGATCTCCGGCTGGACCAGATCACCATGGGCCGCGACCACTCCACAAATGCCACACATTAAGCGCCTGGGTTTCCTTGCAGCAGTTCGCGGACGAATGGAGGCATTAAGATATTTGCCCATGCGTCCGGGGCGACGAATTCCAGCCGCTGACCCTCACCAAGCCGCAGCGAGGCTAGGTCACCGTCGAAGATACCCGCGAAGACATGCAATAGTTGCCCGCTGCCGTGAATGTCTACAACCTGCGTGACCATAGTCAGCTCATGCATCTCGAGGGCGCTCTCCTCGCGTACCTCGCGGACAACGGCGTCGTGAGCACTTTCACCCGACTCAATCCCCCCCCCCAGCACGGTCCAGTGGTTGGGCCAACAGATATCGTCCCGCTGGTCCCGCAACTGCATGAGGACGGCCCCTGATGTGTCGCGTATCACAGCAAGAACGCCCTCCTCCGTTGCACCACTCACTTCATTCATGCGCTACTCCTTCCTGGTATCAGTGGAAAAACCGTTGGTGACAGCGGCGGGCGCACCAGCACCTTCCAGCGTGCTGCTCGTCTTGCACCAGAAAGCGTCGAACACTCGACCGGGGTCCACCGCATCTATTCGGTGGCTGACCATTTCTCTTCTGATTACTCAGAAATACGCGCAGACAGGTTATCTAGTCTAGTAGAAAGTTTCGCCCACCCGCACCCGGGAGGCGCTGACCCACGCGGAACGCGATACCCGGCACGACGTTCGGCTAGGTACACCACCTCATCGGCATTCGGCTGGGCTTGCACTAACCTCCGCGGTAGCCGCGGTGAGCTAAGTCTCACCCCAGGAGCAAACCCACCTGTTGCACCTCAAACTAGAACCCGGGGAATATTTTCTGTGCCTTCGGGTTGAGTACACTGGCAAATGTAAAAAGTACGTGCTCCGGGGTCGGTGAAAGTCCGAACCGGCGGTGATAGTCCGCGAGCTGCAACCAGGTGAAAGCCCGGGTGCGGTTGACCTGGTGAAACTCCGGGACCGACGGTAATGGGTTGGCAACAGCCCTCAGTCCGGATGAGAGGCAGCACGAGTTTCGCGAATGTTCTTCAGTGACGGCGTTAGCGAGACTGGTCTGACGACCGCGCATCCCGGAGTCCGCCCAATTCTCAAGGACACCGGATGACCGCCGCAGCGCACAGCACCACGCAGGGCTATGAGCCTGCTATGCGCCGCGCCCTGGAGCTGGCGACCCACGGACCAGCCACCGGCGTCAATCCCCAGGTCGGATGCGTACTGATCGAGACAGCGGGCACAGTTGTCGCTGAGGGCTGGCATCGTGGCTCAGGAACCGCGCACGCCGAGGTGGACGCACTATCAGCTCTGGCCAACACCGGACCGGGGAGCGCACACGGTCTCACCGCCGTCGTCACCCTGGAACCATGCAATCACACCGGCCAGACCGGACCCTGCACTGAGGCTCTCATTGCAGCCAACATTGCTCGGGTGGTGTACGCCGTCTCCGACCCCGGGCACAAGTCCGGCGGCGGCGCACAACGACTGCAGGAGGCAGGGATCGAGGTGATTGCCGGTGTGCTCGCCGAGCAGGCCGGCGAGTTTCAGCGACCCTGGCTAGTGTCCACGGCGAAAGGGCGGCCCTTTGTCACCGCGAAGTGGGCCTCTTCTCTCGACGGTCGGGTCGCCGCCGCCGACGGCTCAAGTCAGTGGATCAGCGGCGCGGCAGCCCGGCAGCGCGTGCACGAACAGCGCGCAGCAAGTGATGCCATCGTGGTTGGCACTGGCACAGTGCTGGCTGATGACCCTTCGCTCACTGCTCGTGACGAGGCAGGTGAGCTGAGGGCTGCCCAACCGCAGCCCGTCGTGATCGGCGAGCGCAGCATCCCGACCACTGCGAAACTCAGGGAGCACCCGCGCGGTGTCTGGGAGACCCGCAGTCGAGACCTGGATGCGGTGCTGTCGTCGCTCTTCGAGCAGGGTATTCGCAGGGTCTTCGTCGAGGGCGGGCCGACCCTGACGAGCGCCTTCATCGAAGCGGGCCTCGTCGACGACTACCTGATCTACCTCGCCCCCAGCCTGCTCGGCGGTGATCGACTTGCTGTCGGCAACATCGGCGTCACCGCCCTCAGCGAGGCCAGACAACTCCGGGTCACCTCGATAGAAAGCCTCGGTAACGATCTTCTGCTCATCGCTCGGCCTGCCGAGCCCACTCCGAAAGAAGGACAGTAGTGTTCACGGGAATTATTGAAGAACTGGGGACTGTGACCGCCTGGAACCCGGCCCAGGATTCCGCCCGCCTTACCGTGCGCGCACCCCTCGCCGCCAGTGACGCGCATCTCGGGGATTCCGTCGCGGTCAGCGGGGTGTGCCTCACCGTCGTTGATCAGGGATCTGACTGGTTTACGGCGGATGTGATGGCCGAATCCATCGATAAGTCAACTCTGGGCGAGACCATAATCGGTCACGCGGTCAACATCGAACGGGCCACCCAGGTCGGTGATCGCCTTGGTGGTCATATCGTGCAAGGCCACAGTGATGGCACAGCTCAGTTGCTCTCTGTGGTGGAGGGCAGCGCGTGGCGCATCCTTCGGTTCAGCCTGTCACCCGATATCGCAATGCTCGTGGCGCATAAAGGCTCCATCGCAGTCGACGGTGTTTCGCTCACGGTGAGCTCAGTGGGCGACGAGTGGTTCGAGGTGTCCCTTATCCCTGAGACACTGAAGGCGACCACCTTAGGGCTAAAGACAGTCGGTGACGCGGTGAATATCGAGACCGACATCCTGGCGCGCCACGTTGCCCGCCTGCTGCACCATCAGGAACGGTCACCGCAATGAGCCTGACAGATATCCCCACCGCGCTGGCCGCGCTACGGGACGGCAAGCCAGTTATTGTCGCCGATGATGAAAGTCGCGAAAACGAGGGGGATGTGGTTCTCGCGGCACACGCGGTGACCCAGGAATGGTTGGCCTGGACGATTCGCCACACTTCCGGTTTTCTGTGTGCACCGATGACCAATGACATTGCTGATCGACTTGGATTGCCACTGATGGTGGTCGAGAATCAGGATCGACTCAACACGGCATACACAGTAAGCGTTGACGCCGCCGACCGAATGAGCACCGGGATTAGTGCCGCAGACCGCGCCCACACGTTGCGTGTTCTCGCCGACGCCAACTCGACACCGGCCAGCCTGAACCGTCCGGGGCATATTCTGCCGCTTCGTGCCCTCGATGGTGGTGTTCTCGAACGCCCCGGTCACACGGAGGCCACCGTGGATCTGTTGAAGCTCGCCGGGCTTGTTCCCGTGGGCGCTATCGCCGAGATCGTCACAGACGATGGCGACATGATGCGCCTGCCCGGCCTGATCGAGCTCGGTGCATCCCACAACATCCCCGTTATTACCATCACCGGGCTTATCGACTACCTGCACAACACCGACCGCGATGGTAGCGCGTCACCGCCCGTCGACATCCCCGAAAGCTCACGCGTGCTTTTCGAAGTCGAGACGACGATCCCCACTGCGCATGGCCTGTTCCGTTTTCGGGCCTATCGTGATCGGATAACCGGTGCTGAGCATCTGGCCATTATCTCCGGCACTCCCACCGAGGGAGCCATACTCCGCGTGCACTCTGAGTGCCTCACCGGTGAGGTCTTCCATTCCCTCAAGTGCGAATGCGGCCCCCAACTGACTGCGGCTCTGGAGCTGATCGCCCAGGAGGGTGGCGTGGTGATCTATATGCGCGGGCACGAGGGCCGTGGTATCGGTCTGGTGAACAAGCTGAAGGCCTATCGAATGCAAGAAGAAGGTTTAGACACCCTCGACGCCAATCTGGCTCTCGGATTCCCAGCAGATAACCGAGATTACAGCGCGGCCGCCGCAATTCTTGATGATCTCGCTCTCTCTCAGGTCACCGTGGTGACGAATAATCCCGATAAGGTGCACCAACTCGAAGAGTGCGGCATTACCGTTATCGACCGAGTGCCGCTGGTGGTGGGGGTCAGCACCGTCAACGAGAGCTATCTCAATGCCAAGCGTGACCGAATGGGACACGCGATTCCCTCCCCGGCGGAGCTGATGCAGCCGACAACACGAAAGGCAGAAAGCGTATGAGCGGCGAGGGTCGTCCCACATGTCATACTGACGGCACCGGGCTCAGGGTCGTCATAGTCGCAGGCAGGTGGCATGAGCACATTACTGAGGGTTTGCTCGCGGGTGCCAGGCGAGTGCTGCTGGCCTCGGGGGCCGAGTTCAGCGAAATTCACGTTGCAGGAAGTTTCGAACTGCCCGTGGTGTGCAAGGCGGTTCTTGATGCTGGGGCGGATGCCGTGGTTGCCCTCGGCGTCATCGTGCGCGGGGGAACCCCCCACTTCGATTACGTGAGCTCCGCCGCAACGGACGGGCTGACTCGTGTCGCCCTCGACACCGGCAAAGCGGTGGGCTTCGGTGTGTTGACACTGGATGATGAGCAACAGGGCCTTGATCGAGCAGGTTTCCCCGACTCGAAGGAAGACAAGGGCGCCGAAGCTACTGAAGCCGCTCTTGCCACCGCTATCCTGCTGCGAAGCATCCTCGGCGTGTAACAGCACCGGTGCCGCTGGAGTAGTCTGGCGCAGTGACCGAACTTTCTCCCCCCACGGCACCCGCAGCATTCACCCCCTTTGCTGAGCCGAAAAAAACAGTAACGGCAGGCTGGATCGCCCTGTTCGGCACCGCGTGGCTGGGCATCTGGATGGCACAGCTCACGCCGATCCAGCTTTTACTGCCCCAACAGATTGACAACCTGGTGAGTGGCGGAACTGGCATCGGCAGCGCGAGTGTGCTCGCTTTCGGCGTCATCTCGGCGATCGCCGGGGCCTGCGCTCTGATCGCCTATCCACTGACCGGAGCCCTCTCCGACCGGACTACGTCAAGGTTCGGACGCCGCAGACCCTGGATCCTTGCGGGTGCGGTGATGTTCGCTGCTGCGTTATTTCTGCTGGGGCTGCAGACCAGCCTGCTCGGGGTGGGGATTTTCTGGGCGCTGGCGATCACCGGATTCTGCGTCGTTTCCGCCGCTATCACCGCCACCATTGCCGACCAGGTCCCAGTCGGGCAACGGGGCTTTGTCTCGGGGTGGGTATCAGCACCCCAAGCCATCGGCACGATTCTGGGCCTTGCCCTCGTACTCAGCCTGAGTCTCAGTGCACTGGTCGGCTACGCCTTGGTCGCGGTTTTGCTCATCGTTCTCGTGGTGCCTTTTGTATTGTTCATCCCTGATGAAGTGCTGCCGCGGGTTCTTCGGACGCCGTTCTCTCTCTCAGCACTCATCAAGGGGTTCTGGATCAACCCGATTGCGCATCAAGACTTTGGATGGACGCTGCTGGGGCGCATCCTGGTCAATATCGGGAATGCGCTGGGGACAACACTGCTGCTGTTCTACCTCATCTACGGTCTGAAACGGCCCACCACAGCAGAAGACGACCTCTTGGTGCTGACCGCGGTGTATCTAGTGTTCTTCATTGCCGCCGCCCTGGGCCTGGGCAAGCTCAGCGATAAACTGGGCCGCCGCAAAGCCTTCGTGTACCTGGCCGCTTATCTGCAAGCGCTCGCCGCGGTGCTGCTGGCCTTCATCCCCAGTTTTACTATCACCATGGTGGGTGCAGGGCTTTTGGGGCTCGGTTATGGCTGTTATATGGCCGTTGACCAGGCGCTAGCAACCCAAGTGCTCCCGAGTACACACAGTCGCGGAAAAGATCTCGGAATCATGAATATCGCCACCGGTGTACCGCAGGCGGTGGGCCCACTGCTCGGAGCGTTGGTGGTGGTCGCTATCGGCGGCGAATACGGTTACACAGGATTGTTCGTGTGTTCTGCCGTAGCGGCGGTGCTCGGAGGGCTCGCCGTTATTCCTATCAAAAATGTCAGGTAGCGGCCGTCTCACACTCAACGATTTCTCCCCACCGCAAGTCTTAGGCAGACTGAAGGATCATGAGCGACACCAGAACACAAAGATCCGCACGCCGTGGGCTGTTTGGCGGCACGCCAGACGAGGGCCCACGCGCTAGGTTCCGTCAACTCGTGCCTTACCTGCTGGAGCACCGCAGCGCCATGATTGCGGTCGTCGCGCTCAGCATTCTGGCGGCAGCGGCATCACTCGTGCAGCCGGTGCTGGTCAGCCAAGTCATCACCAGGGTGCAGGCGGGAGAGACGCTTGGCCTGCTGGTCTGGGCGCTAGTGGGCGTCGTTGTGCTGTTCGGGGTGCTGAGCGGGTGCCAGCATTACCTGCTGCAACGGGTCGGAACGTCGGTCGTGCTCTCCGCCCGACGTCGACTTATCCGCCGGATGCTGTGGCTGCCCATCAACGAATTTGATACCCGCCGTACCGGCGATCTAGTTTCTCGGGTTGGATCAGACACCACCCTGCTGTATGCCGTCGTCACCCAAGGTTTGGTGGATGCGGTCGGCGGTGTGCTGGTTTTCCTCGGGTCCTTAATTGCTATGGCACTGATCGACCCGGTGCTGCTCGGTCTCACCCTACTGGTCGTCGTGGTGGCCATCACGACCGTGGTGGCGCTCTCCGGGCGTATCCGGGTGGCTAGTCGGCAGCAGCAGGAGAAGGTCGGAGACCTGGCCGCCGCGGTCGAGCGGTCCCTCAGTGCGGTACGCACGGTACGGGCATCCAACGCCACCGACCGCGAAATCACCGCCATTGATCGCCATGCCGAAGGTGCCTGGCAGATGGGGATTAAGGTCGCAAAAATATCGGCACTGGTTGTTCCCGTCTCAGGGATTGCGCTGCAAGTCGCCCTGCTCGTGGTGCTCGGCGTGGGCGGCTTTCGAGTCGCGAGTGAGGCCATCACCATTGCGAACCTGGTGTCGTTCATCCTGTTTCTGTTCCTCATGATCATGCCGCTGGGTCAGGCTTTCGGGGCCATTACCTCCGTCAACCAGGCATTGGGCGCACTCGGGCGGATCCAGGAAATCATTGATCTTCCCAGCGAAAGCGATTCAGATCACGTGATCACCCCGGTGGCCGCGATCAGCAGCACCGCCGCGATCAGTTTTGAGAACGTGGAGTTCAGCCACCACGAGAAGGCCGAACCCAGCCAGAAAGACTCATCAGACACCTCGGGCCAGGTGTTGCATGGTGTCTCTTTTACCGCCGAGCGCGGTATGCGAACAGCACTGGTGGGGCCCTCGGGCGCAGGGAAAAGCACAATCCTCACCCTCATCGAGAGGTTCTACGATCCCACCGCGGGAGTGGTGCGACTCGATGGCCGCGACATCCGTGACATAGAGCGCACCGAACTGCGCTCCCAAATCGGTTATGTCGAGCAGGATGCTCCCGTTCTGGCAGGGACAATCCGCGAAAACCTTCTGCTCAGCACCCCAGATGCCACCGACGAGCAGTGTGTGGCCGTGCTCACCGACGTTAATCTCGGTGCGGTGCTCGAGCGCAGCCCGCGGGGGCTGGATGCGCCTGTCGGGGAAGATGGTGTGATGCTCTCCGGCGGCGAACGACAGCGACTCGCTATCGCGCGGGCCCTGCTGAGCGCAGCGCCCATCCTGCTGCTGGATGAATCCACCTCCAGTCTCGACGGGGTCAACGAGCAACTGCTGCGGGAGGCCATCGACGCGGTCGCAGCACACCGGACCCTCATCGTGATCGCCCACCGCCTGTCAACCGTGGTGGACTCAGACAAGATTGTGGTGCTAGAACACGGTCGTGTGGTCGGCGAGGGAACCCACTCAGAGCTGGTGGCGTCGACCCCGCTCTATGCACAGCTCGCTAAACATCAGTTACTCGTGTAGTTGGACCAGTAGCGACAGCCTATGCAAGCGCATACATCGCCACCGCAGCGGTCGCAGCAACATTGAGTGAGTCGATACCGTGCGCCATCGGAATCTGAACCACCGTATCTGCAGCGGCGAGCGCCTCGGCGCTGAGCCCGGCACCCTCGGCCCCCAACACCAGAGCGACCTTGGCGGGTGCGACCGCGGCGAAGTCACGCAGGGCAATGGCGTCTGCAGTGATGGCCAGGGCGACGATATGAAAATCGGCAAGCAGTTTGCTTGCCTGGCCCCAGGAGCCCAGCCGAGTCCAGGGCACCTGAAGCACCGTTCCCATCGACACGCGGATTGCCCTCCGATACAACGGATCCGAACAGCGCGGTGTGACCAAAACAACATCGGCCCCGATCCCCGCCACCGAGCGAAATATCGCGCCTACATTTGTGGGATCGGCAACATCCTCAAGAATCACCACCCTACGGGCGGTCGCCAGCAACTCCTCGGGAGCTGCGAGGGGAGGTCGGTACAACGAGGCGATCATGCCACGGTGCAGGAGATAGCCGGTGAGTTGTTCGAGGAGCTCAGCCGGACCAGAGAATACCGGAACCGTCGGGCCCACCAGGGCAACAGCCTGGGTTACCATCGACCCGAGCGCCAGAACCGACCGTGGCCGGTGACCTGCACGCAGAGCACGCTCGAGAACGAGCGCCGACTCAGCAATGTACAGGCCATGCTCGACACCCTGCGACTTTTTGAGAGCAACATCCGTCTGATGAGAATAATCGGCGAGCAGCGGATCATCGAGCGAGCGAATCGGAATTACCGGCACTGCTGAGTCGCCAGTCAGTTGTTGGAGAGGTTGTCACCGCAGCGAAAAACAGCGGCGGCCAGGGCGTCAAGTGCCTCAGGAGTTTCCTTGCTGACATCGTCGCCCGCACCGTAGAAGGCAAAACTGAGTGACGTGCCGTCCGATGCCGTGACCACACCCGCGAGAGACTGGACCCCGGATATCCAACCAGTATCGGCAATGACCTCACCGGCGGCACCCGCGCTCTCGCCGGTGAAGCGGTCTGCAAGTTGCCCAGACTCGCCTGCAACCGCCATCCCTTGCAAGATCACACCCAGCCCGCGTGTGTCACGCTTCATCGTTGCCAGCAATTGCGCAATAAATACCGGCGGAACAGCATTATCTGCACTCTCGCCAGAACCGTCCCTAATGGTGAGCGCATCCGCTCCTATCATTCCCACAGCGGTAAGCCCAGCCGGGATCGCCTCGGCTAGGGCCGCAGAGGAGCCGCCTTGGCCGCGCGCGATGGCGCTGGCCCGGGCCAACATCTCTCCCAAAGCGTTATCACCGCGAAGCAGCATCTGAGCAGCAAGCTTCTCTACCGGCTGCGAAGCAATCTCGGCGAGCACCGTGGTGCCGGTGGCGGTACCACGGGTAAAGGTGACCTTCTTAAGACCGGCAGCATCAGCGAAAGCTTCCCCGGCTCGTGCCACCGGGTCTTCGCTTCGGGGGCTGACGCTCTGTGTCGGATCAGCGCGATCACCGTCAACCATCAGTGCCGTAATCAACGGTTGGTAGCCATCAGTGCGTTCCGATTCTGGCCATGAAGGATCCCAGTTATCCGAAGGATCCCAGAGCGATGCATCGAGAATGATCTCGGTGATCGGGACTCCCGGGTGGCTCTTTTTGTATCTAGTCATGGCGGCCGATGCCAGGTCTGAGATCAGCGGGGCATCATCGTAGATACTGTCCGAGGTGGTCGATAGTGTAGGGTCTCCCCCGCCAACAAGCACAATGGAACCGGGTGTGGTTCCGTCGAGAACCCTCGTCTTCAGCGTCTCACCGCGACCAAGCGTCCCCACAGCGACGGCAGCGGTGAGCAGCTTGACCACATTCGCCGGAGTGCCAGGTGTGGTGCCCTGGCGATCAAAAAGAGTTTCACCGGTGGCGGTGTTGACGACAGATGCCGCAAGACTTCCTAGCTGTGGATCGTTAGCCTCCGCCGCCACCGAGCAGGTGCGGAGGCGACTCGCCGCCGGGATTTTACTCGGCAGCGGGCGTGAAGGATCCGCCATAGGAGAGCTGCTGGAAGGTACCACTGTCGTGCGGGAACTCGACCCGTAAGAGACCCCAGCAGTGATCGCCCCCGCTGCCAGCAGGCAAAACACAGCACCCAGAGCGACCCCCAGCCAGACCGTAGGGTAGCGAGCAATGAGCCCCTTGATGCCGCCTTGGGGCTTCACTGAATCATCCTGCGATTGTGTCACCTCCTTATAGTACAGAGGCTACCGAAAGGAACCCCTGCTAGCAGGTGGCCCAGCGTGCGGCAGAGCGGACGAATGAGTATGCCTCGTCGATCCCACCATGGGTCATCGCGAAGTTGATGCACGCCCCTGCAGTGCTGCTACCGGGGCGGTAGAGCGAGGCACGGTGTGAGGCGGAGTTCCACCATTTCTGGGCCACGCTGGCTCCTGTGTTTCCCGAGCCCCCGGCGAGGTTACCGTCACATCCCGTGCTGGGAACGCCATCACTGCGCACCGAACCACTATGGCCCCAGGCGTCGAGCGGGTTGGGACTCGGCGACTCGGCCATCCAGAACAGCCGGGCCTCCATGCAGGAGTCGTAGCGGAAATTGCTGTACGGAATGGGCTGCAGGCAGTTGGCCACCCGAATCGCGTTGTACTGGTACGCAAATGATGCCAAATCATCCGAGGTCGTACCGGCAACTCCCTGAGCCGACACAGCATTCGGGGCGGTACCCACACTGCCCCCAGGATCAGCGAAACACGACTGTCCTTGAGATTGGGTTCCGACACTACTCACACCGTCAACCGTCACAGCCGGAATCGACTTGGGCACGGTCTTCATATCAACGTCATGCCACGAACTACTCTCAGCGGGGACTGCTGATTCTGACGCAGCCACCACGGAAGGTTCTGCCACCACTCGTGTATTCGTCGCGATGGCTACACGTGGCGCGGCAGCGAAAGCGGACACATCCAGACGAGGAATAACCGGGAGCGGCGATGCCGTTGGCCCACCATCTGCGACAGTCACCGTGCTACGACCAGGGCCGCCATCACCGCCAAAAGGAACAGTAAGCGCAAGAACAGCAGTTAATACGGTCGTTCCAGCAATAAAAAATTTCATAGTAAGTACCCCCGTACTACGTATGCGATGTGGCACATCCCCCAAAATCGTGTGCCTACGACGACACTATGCCTGTCGGAATACCATCGCAACCGGTAGAACAGGAAAAACTGGACCGGCCCCTCGCACTGGGGGTGCCGCCCTAACGTTGTCGGTTATTGCGAGATTTCCCTGCTCTTCAGCCGATCAATGAGCACACCACTGCGAGTCAGATCAGATGCCCCACCTAAGTTACAGTTATAAGGATGGAACGCAGAGCGACCGCAGGTACGAAACCCTCCGATTACCCCGATGATGGATCCTCTAGCGAGGAATACCGCAGTGATAATGTCGGTATCCGCGTCACTGGTCTGAGCCGGGCATTCGGCGCAGTCAAGGCCGTAAAGGATGTGAGCTTCGAGGCTGCCGCCGGCACCGTCACCGCCCTGATCGGACCCAATGGCTCGGGCAAGACGACGCTGATGCTCATGCTCGCCTCACTGCTACGCCCCGACGGTGGGAGCATCCGCATTGCCGGTTTGGACCCTGTCACGCAGACCACCCAGGTTCGCGCGCAACTGGGGTGGATGCCGGATGTGCTCGGGTCATGGTCACGCCTCACGGTGCGGGCGACACTCGAGGTCACGGCACGGCTTTACCGCTTCGACCGCCGAAGCTCGGCAGTCCGAGCCGACGAGCTCATCACGTTAGTCGACCTGAAGGAGCTTGCCGATAGCCCCACCCGGGTACTCTCACGGGGTCAAAAACAGCGCCTCAGCCTGGCGCGGGCTCTGGTGCACCAGCCTTCCGTGCTTCTTCTTGACGAACCGGCCTCCGGCCTCGACCCTTCGGCCCGGATTGATCTGCGGAATCTGGTACGTCGGGTCGCCGCCGAGGGTGCCACTGTTCTTATCTCCAGCCACGTGCTCTCCGAGCTTGATGATATGGCCGATAAAGCTGTCTATCTGCAGAAGGGTGTTACCGTCTCGGCGGAGCGAGTCGCCCAGGCCAAGACGGTCGCGCGACCGTGGCGCATCCGCTCGGCAGATCGCGAGGCACTCACGGCGGCACTCGAGGCGGCGGGAGTTGATGGCACACAGATCGTGCGGGATCGGGCCGACCTTATTGTGCCGCTCAGCGGCGAGGAGGCTGCTACCGCCCTGCTCTCCCAACTCGTCGCAGCGGGAGTAGCGATGAGTTCGTTCGCTCCCGCCGTGGGTGAGCTGGAGCACACCTTCCTTGACCTCTCGAAGGGTGAGAACGCATGAGAACCTTCATCGACGGGGTCGGCGTGATCGCCGCACTCGAACTACGCCAACGGCTGCGGTCCGTCACCTGGTATGTGCTGATCGGGGTGTTTGTTGGGCTGGTGGCCCTGGTGACTATGGTGCTCTACTTCAGTCTCAAGGCTTACAGCTCTGGTGGCTCTGATGCTTCAAGCGGTGGGTGGATTTTCTCCACCATCGTCTACTTCGTGCTGCTCCTTGGTACCCTCGTCGCGCCCGCCCTCAGTGGCACCGCGATCAATGGTGATCGGGATGCCGGAACCCTCGCCACTACCCAGGTCACCCTGATCACGACGTGGCAGCTCATCGTGGGCAAGTTTCTCGCGGCCTGGGCGACAGCACTCACTTTTCTTGGCGCATCTGTTCCCTTCCTGCTCTTCAGCAACTTTGCCTTCAAGGGTGGACTAGATTTTTCCACCGTCGTGGTGTCGATCCTGGTGCTCGCCGTCGAATTGGGTGTGGTAGCGGCGATTGGAGTGGGGCTCTCTGGCATCCTCTCTAGATCGTTATTCTCGATTATTGTCACCTATCTGATAGTCGCAGCCTTGAGTATCGGAACCCTTATCGCCTTCACCCTGGGCGGAGTGGCTGTTCAGACCGAAGTGCAGGAAACAACTATTTGGACCGAGGTCGGCGCGAGTTATGGCTCCAAGGAATTGGGATCTGTAAAGCCCGACGAAAGCAAATGCGAGGAACCCGAAGTGATGACCTACAGCAGACCACGGTTTGACCTTTTTTGGGGTGTTTTGGCGACGAACCCCTATGTTCTGCTGGCCGATGCCACTCCAACGACATTTAGTTCTTCCGGCTGGCCAGAAACCTTGTTTGGCAGTGCCAAGTTCGGGCTCCGATCTGCCCAGCAAGCTCCCGAGACCAATCAGACTGAAATTCAATGTAAATACCATCCCGATTACAAAGACCCTTCGGATGAGGAACCAGACCCCACGCCGCAAGAGATCATCGACTCCACAACACCCGGCTGGGCCGTAGGGCTGCTCATCCACTTCGCCCTCGCGGGAGGAGCGCTGTTCTGGGCCTGGTCTCGCACCCGGACGCCGACGGGGCGGCTGGGGCGCGATAGCCGCATCGCCTGAGCGTGGGTGACTGCGAGTGAGGCGTACTGGGAGCCCGGCTCCTTATCACCTCACACCGTGGGCTCCAGCAACCCTGTCAGCGGCCATCTGAGCTACACCGTGCGGCTCAATGCCGGCAGCGAAGCGGCCCGCGTTCTGACC
>JBOFDJ010000100.1:0-25345 GCA_051646885.1 Rhodoglobus sp. | reverse complement strand
CGCCGAGATAAATTTCTGCATCTGCTGGCGACGATTCTCCCAGTGGGCCACAAAGTCTTCGGCGAGGGCAGCGATTCGCTCGGGTGCTCCGTAGACGGCGTTGACGACGGCGACGGATGCCTCGACCCTGGCCCGCTCGGTGACATCCAGCCCGAGGGTTGCATCATCAGCAGCCCTGTCGAGCTCCTCCTGCGAGATATCGCTGGCGAGCGACACCTGGATGAGTCGCGGCTCGAAGTAGACGGGAACGGTAGCGCCATCCTCAACAGCACGGGTGAGGTCGTAGACATCGATATAGTCGCCGAAAACGGCTTGGGTGTTTCGGTCGTCGAACGAGATGGGTGTGCCAGTGAAGGCGATGAGAGTGGCGTTCGGCAGAGCATCGCGCAGATGCCGCGCGTAGCCATCGAGGTCGTCGTAGTGGCTGCGGTGGGCCTCATCGACGATCACGATGATGTTGCGGCGATCAGAGAGCAGCGGATGCGCGTCGCCAGCGTCTCGCTCCGCTTCGCTCTTCCCAAACTTTTGCAGGGTGGTGAAATAGATCCCACCAAAGGTTCTTTGGGTGAGCTCCGCACGAAGTTCACTACGCTTGCGAATCTTCCGGGGAATGGCGGGCAGCAGCAGGCTCACGTCGAATGAGTCAAAGAGCTGACCATCGAGTTCACGACGATCAGTGATGACCACCACGGTGGGGTTACGAAGTGCGGGGTGACGCATCACGAGGTTGGTGTAGAGCTCCATCTCCATCGACTTACCGGAGCCTTGGGTGTGCCAGACGACCCCGGCTTTGCCGGTGGACCGCACGGCCTGCACAGTGCTGCCGACGGCTTTGGTAACGGCAAAATATTGGTGCGGTTTGGCGATGCGCTTCACGAATCCGTCTGCCCCTTCGTCGAAGGCGGTAAACGATGTCAGCAGTTGCAAGAATCGAACCTGGTTACAGAGGCCGTCAAGGGCGATCTCCAGCGGGGAGGTGGTCTGCCCGTCGATCTCGGCACCGCGCTCAATGGGTGAGCCGTCGTCGTCAACATTCCACGGCGAGAAGTGGTTGAGG
This sequence comes from Rhodoglobus sp., assembly GCA_051646885.1. Lineage (GTDB taxonomy): Bacteria > Actinomycetota > Actinomycetes > Actinomycetales > Microbacteriaceae > Rhodoglobus. The sequence goes on along the minus strand of JBOFDJ010000100.1, from coordinate 24,288 downwards.
AGCGTCCACGGCGTGCCATAGGCCGCGCTGAGGCCGTCAGAGATGACGGTGAACACGCAAAACCGGAAGGCGAGGGGAAACTCGCGCAGGTAGGTCTGCAGCTGTGCGTGAGCTGTCGCCAGGTCGGCGTTTTTGGCCCCGGCTTTTTTGAGCTCGATGATCGAAACCGGCATACCGTTGCAGTAGAGCACCAGATCAAACCTGCGGGTGTAGTCGCCATGGATGATCGTGACCTGGTTCACCGCAAGCCATCTGTTGGCATCAGGGTTGCGAAAATCCACAAGCGCGAGGGTGGGGTTGACCTCGCTGCCGTTCGCATCGAGGTAGCTCATCGGGTACCCGTTGACCAGAAAATCGTGGATGCGCTGGTTCTCCGCAATCGCATCCTGCGATGTGGGTGCAGCAATCTCGGTGATCGCCTGCCGTAGATACTGCACGGGGATCGTCGGGTTGAGCTTCACCAAGGCTTCTAGCAGATGCGGGCGGATGAGGAGCTCATCCCAGGTATCACGACCTCCAGAACCCGGAGCGATCTTCTCACCCGGGGTCGGAGTCCACCCCAGCTCACCCAGCTCATCAAGAGCAACCCCCTCCCACTGAGCTTCCGACATTCCCGACATCACAGCACCCCTTCCACAGTTTTCTCGGCGTCACGAACCCGGACCTTGCCAGACATCAACAGCGGCAGCAGCTCGTCGCGGGTGTGGGCGATGGCTTTCGATTCACGGGCGAGCCGACCTGCTAGCTTGGCAATGTCGATTATTTCTGCACTCAGCCGATGCGCGGACTTCTCACCGGGCCATGGAAATCGGACGTCTCCGAGGTCGGACCAGCTGGTGCGGGGCATTCGTGTCCCCCCTGAGGCGGCAGTCGTCGCGCGGACCGTTGCGTCTGCTGATGCTACGGCCAACACGAGCCCGCTGAGCTCTTTTCGCTTGGCTCGGACAACGAGGATATCGGTTGACGCAATCCCTGCAATTGACGCGACCACCACCTTGTGAAAATAGGGCCGCAGTTTCCCGAACAAGACGTCGTTGATCTCGAAGGACAACTTTGCGCTGCCGACCTCGGAAGCCAGTCCGGATTCAGTTAGCCACATCCGCCGTCGTGGAATGTGCTCTAGACCAACATACGTGGTGTGGGTGCCCGCAGAATTAGGTTCCACCTGGCTACGCACGTTTGTTGCGACCTCATTTAGGGGAATCATCTCGCCGCTAAGGCCGGAAAATTTCGTACGCACCAGCTCGTCGAGCAGTCGCAGTGCTCGGGCGTTGGCGGCGATCTTGTCGTCGAGCGCCCCCAACACCTCCGCAATCGCCCGCTGCTGCGAGAGATCGGGTAGTTCAAACTGAAACTCGGCCATTGCTGCCGCACTCATGTTGGGCTGTGCTGACTTTCCATAGGCAACAGAAGAAACGAACTCATGCCATCGCCTAGACGCAAGCACGTAGCTTAGATATCTTGAGTCGATCTGGTTACCGGCCCGGAATCTGACAAGATACGAAGCGAAGACCGCTTGTTGGGTGACCTCCACCCACTGTGACCGTCCTGTAGATGCGCCGGTGCGGGCAACAACCACATCGCCCGTTGCGAGCGAGTATTTTTCGGCATCGCCGTCCGAGACCTTGCAGTAAGGCACTGCAGACCAATCGACGTGCGATTGATCGATATCAGTAATGCGCAAGAATTTTGGACCACCAGAGTCTGTAGCTGAGGTGGTGACTCCGTAATCCACTCGCTCGCAGACGTCACGTAGGGCACCGAAATTCACAGAACCCGCCCCAACTGCTCGCGCACGACCTTCTCCAACCGCGCCGACTCGTCGAAGGCGGCGAGCAACTCAGTGCTAAGGCGCTCGATCTTGGCGTCGATGGGTTCGCCGTCATCTTCGACCTCCGCCGCGCCGACATACCGCCCCGGGGTCAGCGCGTAATCGGCGGCCTTGATCTCGGCGAGCGTCGCGGAGTAGGCGAAGCCCGCCCTGTTCTCGTAGCTGAGCCCAGCATCCGCCGCCGACTTGGTGCCGCGCCAGGCGTGGAAGGTTCCCGCGATCATGGCGATCTCGTCGTCGGAGAGAACACGCTCGGCGCGGTCCACCATGAAGCCCAGAGTGCGGGCATCGATGAACAGCACCTGACCGCTGCGGTCGACGCTGCCCTGAGCACCCGTGTCCTTATCTTTGGCCAAAAACCAGACGCAGGCGGGGATGCCGGTCGACCGAAACAGCTGCGTCGGCAGCGCCACCATGCACGACACCAGATCGGCCTCCACGATCTGCGCCCGGATATCGCCCTCGCCCCCCGAGTTCGACGACATCGCGCCGTTCGCCATCACCACGCCGGCACTGCCGTTGGGCGCGAGCTTAGAAATAATGTGTTGAATCCACGCGTAGTTGGCGTTGCCGGCCGGCGGAACCCCATAGCGCCACCGCGGGTCGCTCTCGTTGCGCGCCCAATCCTTGATGTTGAAGGGTGGGTTCGACATCACAAAGTCCGCCAACATGTCGGGGTGCTGATCGCGCGCAAAAGTGTCACCCCAGCGACTGGCCAGGTTGCCATTCAGCCCATGAATCGCCATGTTCATCTTGGCCAGCCGCCAGGTGCGCTCGTTCAACTCCTGACCAAAAACCGAAATCTCTGAACCCTCACCGTCGTGGGCCTCGATGAACTTCTCAGACTGCACAAACATTCCGCCGGAGCCACAGGCCGGGTCATACACACGACCGCGCGTCGGGTCCAGCACCTCGACAAGCACCCGCACCACGCTCGACGGAGTAAAAAACTCGCCGCCACGCTTACCCTCAGCCCTGGCGAACTTCTCCAGAAAATACTCATAGACCTCGCCCAGCAGGTCGCGTGCCCTAGTGGCACCCTCCCCCGCAAAGTATGCCGAGTTGAACAGATCGATGAGCTCACCCAGGCGACGCTGGTCGATGTTGTCGCGGTTGTAGATACGGGGCAGGGTCGCCGCCAGCGCCGGATTATCCGTCATGAGCTGATCCATAGCCTCATCGATCAGCAGGCCAATCGACTTCGCCGGATCATTCATCGAGGCCTGGGTGCCTTTGGCGTTCTCTGAGAGATACGACCAGCGCGCGGCAGGGGCAACCCAGAACACCCGGTGACCGGTGTACTCATCGGGCTCAGTAATCTGCTCGGCTATCTGGTCATCGTCGAACCCAGCCGACTCAAGCTCCTCACGGATCTGCTCGCGACGCTCCTCAAACGCGTCAGACACATACTTGAGAAACACCAAGCCCAGAATGACGTCTTTATATTGCGAAGCATCCATCGAACCCCGCAGCTTATCGGCGGCCCTCCAGAGAGTGTCTTTCAGTTCTTTCATCGTCGAGGGCTGAGCCTCGACCTTCGATGCAGGAGTGCGTGTTGCGGCAGCCATCAGTGTCTTTCTGTTGTGAGCGGTTCAAGTCTTGCGCTGCCATCGGTAACGGCAACAGTGATAAGAGCGGTGAGTTCATCAAGGTCGACAAGACGCGCACACAGCGCGGCCCGCTGAGCGGCTAGATCATGCAGGGCGCGGTCAAGCGGGGCGGACTGATCCGCGGATGCGCGGCGCAGCAACCACCGACGCCACGGCCCGACCCCGGAAGACCGGTGAATATCGTCAGCAACCGCAGCGGCAACCAGCCCACCCGGGTTGCCGCGCCCGATACGCAGGATGCGGGCCGGGTACTGCACCACCGACAAGCCACGATCATCCACCATCGCCAGAGGGCGTGGGGCTGTCGCAAAGATGATGTCGCCGGGCTCGGTCAGCCGAGCCGTGGGGTGCGCCGCCGCAAATTCGAGCCGGTCAACATAACGCGAAGGGGAACCCACCGCCAGAAGCTCAGGGATGCCCAGCACACGGGCTCCGCCGCCCGTCAGTTCGCTCGGCTTCAGACGAGTGCCCGCGCGGTAGCGCAGATGCCCCTGCGAGAGTGCTCGGTCCACGGTGATCGGGGGGACAGCACCAGACTGCAGCCCAGCCGGAACCAGCTTCCAGCTCGATGCCACGCTCAGCGCGTCGATCAGCTCGGTTGAGCGTGCTGCAATAGCGGCGCTGTCACCCGACGGGCGGCGATGGCCGCCGCCCCCGTTCATCTCGAAAACCAGAGAGTGCGCCGACGCAAGCAAACGTGAAGTGTAGACAGGCGAGCCATAAGCAAAGGAGTGCGCCCGCACCTCTGAGCTCGTGCCCAGCGACGCGACAAGATCGCTAACGAGATCAGCCACCACACCCTCGGTGAGAGCTCGGTGCGCAAGATCTGCCGTCAGCACCCACCGCTCAGACAGCGGGATGCCCGCAGGAGCGCGCCCGAGAATCCACAGCGCCGCCCGTTCCCTGGGGCGTGTCACGAACAGGCCAGCGGGTAGTGAAACCACTGCACGCACCCGACCCTCGCGCACAAGCCGCGAGCGGAGGCCCTGAAGATCGCGGTCGGCAAGTGTGTCGACCAGAACCGAAGCCGGAGCAAAGACAACGCCAGAATGCGTATCCTGAAACTGCAGCAGGGTCTGATCGATGGCATGGAGCATCGCAGCAGCATCCATCTTCGGTTGCTCAGTTGACGGCAGCTGCACACTATGCACCGCTGGACCGGTAATGGAAAATGCACCGCCGGGGCCAAGCTCAAAGGCGGTCGGAGTTGCACCCCGCGACCGAAGGCGTCGCCGCGCGAGCCGCAGCGACGCTCCGTCAGTATCGGGCAGCGCGATATCAAACCGGGTGGGATCCATGTCGGCAAGTGCGACAACAACATCGCCGATGCCCTGAGTCGTATCAACGACCAGCGGGCGAGCATCGCCACCCGAAAGCTCACACAGCTCACGCACCAATCGCACGAGGAGATCCATCGCGACCGTCGTGATCGCCGCAGCGCTCTGGGCCCGACGCCCCAGCCGATGGCGCTCTGCGAGCAGGCGTTCCAGCGCCGCAGCCGCGTTGTAGTCAGCATCCACGAGTCGCACGCATAACTCGCTGAGGCTGAGCAGCTGATCGCCCATCCGGTCAAGCTCGCCGAACAACATCTCATCGTCGGGATCACATTCCTCGGCGAGATCAAGAATGTCGTCGCCGGACAGCCCGGTGAGGGAAACAGGCTGGATGGCAGTCAAAGTCAGCAACGCCGTGACCGCGTCACACGCAGGATCACCCAGCCCTGCTAGATGGGCTACCGCAGTGTGGGCGGCCAGATCCAATACAGCATCGGGATTGTTACCGTGCGCTGTGTCGCGCAGCCAGCTCGCAACCTGTTCACCATTGAACAATTCACGACCGCGTTCCAGCACAATCGGGCTGGGGAACGGATGCGCTGAGGCAGCAAGCCGCGAGCGCCACATCGATACCACCGGGCGTTTCACACCGGCGAGCCGGGCCGCATCAGTAAGAGAGATGAGGTTGTGGCGCTGATGCACGTCTAGTGCGTCCCGTGCAGTGCTCGTCACAACCGGTCTCCTTTCCTCTGAGTGGTGCTGTGGTCAGCGTAAAGGGTGATTACGGCTAGCGCTGTATTTGACTGATAACCGAGATTATCGGTTTAGTCTGATTTATTTTGCAACCACAGTGGCCTTCTCCTAGTGGGGCACTATTCGCCATCGCTTAATATGGTCAGACCAGACCAAGCCATAGATGGTATGATGGATAGATGAGCTCATCGGTGAACGTCTACGAGGCGAAGACACAGCTCTCCCAACTGCTCAACCGGGTCGAGGGGGGTGAAGAGATCGTCATCTCACGCAACGGCAGGCCGGTCGCCCGGCTCGTGCCGCTCTCTACCCGCAAAGACCGGGCACCTGGGCTCTTTGTCGGCCAGATCACCCTCGCGCCAGACTTCGATTCATTCACCGAAAGCGACGAATCAGAGTGGTACGGCGCGTGAGAGTTCTGCTCGATACTCATATCCTGCTGTGGTGGCTGAGCGACAATGACCGGCTCGGCACCTCGCTTCGATCACTGATAACCAGCGGTCACAACGAGATCTTCGTGTCGGCGGTATCCATCGCTGAGATTGCGATCAAGCGGTCCCAGGGAAAGCTTGTTGCCCCGAGCGAATTGCTCAACGTTCTCACGGAGGAGGGGTTCCAAGAACTACCGCTGCTGTCGGTGCACTCGGCCGAAGTTGAAGCCCTGCCTTGGCATCATCGAGACCCCTTCGACCGGCTGCTCATCGCGCAGGCCCGTGTCGAAAATCTGACCTTCGCTACGCATGATGCACGCATCCGCGACTACGACGTATCAGTTATCTCTGACTGAGTTGCCCGCAGCCGCGGAATCCTGCCACCCCAGCGCAGGCCGCTAGCGCTGCTCTCGCAGCGCCAGCGCACCCTCATACAGCTCCCGGCGACTCAGTCCGGTCTCCCCCGCCACCTCGGTAGCCGCCTCCTTGAGCCGTGATCCGTCTGCAACGAGCGCCAGCACCTGCGCGATGCCGGTCGGCAGATCGGAGGTCGCGGGCTTCGCCCCCTCGACCACCAAGCAGATCTCCCCGCGAGCACCCTCCCTAAAACGTTCCGCCATCTCAGCGGCGCTGCCGCGCGCCACCTCCTCGTGCAGCTTCGTCAGCTCGCGACACACCACCACCCTGCGGTCAGAGCCGAGCGCCGCCGCCAGATCCAGCAAGGCGGTCGGCAACCGGTTCGGGCTTTCGAAGAACACCATGGTGCGCTCCTCGCGAGCCAGCGCCGCGAAGTAACCGAGCCGCCCCTTACGCGGCAGGAATCCCTCAAAGCTGAACCGATCCGTGGGTAGCCCTGAGACCGCGAGCGCCGTCAGCACCGCGCTCGGTCCGGGCAGCGCCGTGACCGTGACACCGGCCGCAACCGCAGCCGCCACGAGGGTGAAACCGGGGTCGCTGATGGCTGGCATTCCCGCATCACTGAGGACCACGACATCCACCGACCGCGCCAGCTCAACGATCTCGGCGGCCTTCTCGTCCTCGTTATGCTCGTGCAGCGAAATCAGTCGCGGACGGTTCTCAATGCCGAGCGCGCGCATCAGATGGATGCTCGTGCGCGTGTCCTCGCTGGCGATCACCTCAGCGTTGCCGAGCGCCTCCACCAGCCTCCGCGAGACATCACCGAGGTTGCCGATAGGAGTGGCGGCGAGAACGATCACCCCTCATCATCCCAAACTGTTGCCCAAAGAATGAGCGGTGCCATAGGGATGCACGCCGCTAAGCGCCCTGGCACCTGCACGCCGCGGAAACCGGGTGACCTACACGCACTGCTGCAAGAAACCAGGAGAGTTGGATGGCTCGAAACCGAGATCGACCGTCAACAGCTGTTGCCCTTCCACTACGGTCAACGGTGCAAGGCTCTGACGACTCGCCGAGTCAAAATCCGAATCGATCTCGTTATCACCGGCAGCAGCGGGTACGACCAGACCCGCTGACGGAGTGGGGACGATAGATATCGCCGCCCCCGGATCGGCGGTCACGTCGACCGCCCCACTGAAGACCTGAATCGAATGACCGAGGCCGGGGAGATCATAATAGGTACTCAGGGTGCAGCCGCCGCCGGGAAACGCGGGATACGCTCTGTCCACAACAACAGCACCACTGAAGTCCACGATAACGAACCTCATCCCTTGAGAAAAATTGATGGCCGTGCCCGGTGCGGAGTCATCCAGGCGGACGCCGATGGCCTCACCGGCGGTGGAAGGTGCCGGGTCAAGAGCAATTCGGTACGAACCCGGCAACAAGTCGGCGAAGAGATACGCCCCAGTGGAATCTGTGGTCTGAGTCGGCACGATAACCGCGCCGCCCACTCCCACAGTGACGGGGGCGTTGGTAGCGAAGTCGAGAAGCGTGAGGCGAGTGCCGACCGCTGGAGGCTCGTCAGCATCCTGAAGCCCATTGCTGTTGGAATCAATCCACGCGAAATTTCCTATCGATGCACCCACCGGGGTCGCAGGAACGGGGGGAGCCGGAGGCGCAGCGGGGGCCGGAGGCACAGCTACCGGACACGGGGTGCCCAAGTCGGTGGGCAGTGCCGCCTGAGCCGAGGACGGACTTGCCATGGTTACGATCATCACAGACAGCAGTCCCACGGCCATCACGCTCGTGACGGCAGCCCGTAACCGCCGACCGCGCACCACCACCAGAGCAACGCCCACGGCACTCAAGGCCAGCGCGATCAGCATTATCACGAGCACAGGACCAGAACCCGTAGCCGCCAAACACCCCTGCATCATAAGACCCCCCGATTGATGTCTACCCGGTCACCGTATCAGTATCACCATACGACCGGCATACCCACTTTACTTTCTACTACACGTGAGATAAGTCACATGGTGAGCATAAAGCGCAGGCGCAACATTTATGATTATGAGGATGAAAACCCGGGCCACACAAAACGTCGTTGGCATGGCCGCGGGTACAGTGAATATCGCGGCAACGATAAAGGCCACCGGTGGCTCTGCCGATACGAGTTATGAAGCACACACCCGGGAAGAGGCAAGCAGCAACGAGGACGCGCGCAATCACGAGAAGGTGGACAGCCAGAAAGACGCGGACGGCCACGAGCACCCGGGCACCAGCACCACAGCGGCGCGGGTAGCGGCCACTGCGCATGCGTCCGCGGCGAAGGTGTCCTCCGCCGCTCATGTAGCCTCAACCATCCTAGAGCGCACGGGTTCGCGTCTCGATGACTGGTGGGCGCGGCAGTCGCCGACCGTGCAGCGGCTCCTGCGCTGGGGCTCCCCCGCGCTGGTGGTGATCATCGCGGCGGTGACGCGGCTGATCAACCTCGGGCATCCCGCGTCCTTAGTCTTCGATGAAACCTTCTATGTGAAGGATGCCTGGACCCTCGTCAACCTCGGCTACGAGAGCTCGTGGCCAGCTGAAGCCGATACCCAGTTCAACGCTGGCAACACAGAGGTGTTCACCACAAGCCCGTCATTTGTCGTGCATCCACCGCTCGGCAAATGGCTTATCGGCCTCGGCATGAGCTGGCTCGGCCCCGAGAATCCTGTGGGATGGCGGCTCATGACCGCTCTGGTGGGGATCCTCGCGGTTGTGGTGATCATGCTGCTAGCACGGATGCTGCTGCGCTCCATGGTGCTGGTGACGCTCGCCGGCCTACTGTTTGCCCTCGATGGCAACGCCATAGTGATGAGCCGGGTTGCGCTTCTCGACAATTTCGTGATGCTGTTCGCGCTGCTCGGCGTCACCGCAGTGGTGCTCGACCGACGCTGGAGCGCGCACCGCCTCGACCGTTGGATGCTGTGGCGAAAAAAGTATGGGCGGAGCATCGACTGGGGCCCAGCACTCTGGTGGCGACCCTGGCTGCTGGCTGCGGGGGTCGCGTTCGGAGCGACCATGGCCGTTAAGTGGAGTGGCCTCTATTTTCTCGCGGTTTTGGCCGTGTACACGCTCATCGTGGACGCCCTCGCGCGGCGCCGGGCGGGCATCCCGTTCTGGCTTAGTGGAACCCTGCTGAAGCAGGCACCCGCCAGTTTTCTGCTCACCGTACCGATTGCACTCGTGACCTATCTGAGCAGTTGGATCGGCTGGTTCGTCACCTCGGGCGGCTATTCACGCACCTGGGCGGATTCCGCAGGAAATGCCTGGACGGGAGCGTTAGCCTGGGTGCCGCGCAGCCTGCAAAGCTTCTGGCACTTCGAAGTGAGTGTCTACAACTATCACGTCAACGAGGTCAGAGACCACCCCTACGAAGCGAATCCGCTGAGCTGGCTTTTTCTGGTGCGCCCGACAAATATGTACTATCAGGGCTACTCCGCCGGTGACAACGGCTGCCTCACAAGCTGCGGCGAATCCATCTCAGGGATCGCCAACCCGATCATCTGGTGGGCGGCGACCGCGGCGGTGTTCTACCTGACCTATCGCCTGGTGCGGCTCCGCGAATGGCACAATGGGCTCATCCTCGCCGCCCTCGCCGCCGGCTACCTACCCTGGCTGCTGTACCTGAACCGCACCGTGTTCCAGTTCTATACCATCGCCTTCGAGCCATACCTGATCCTCGGGCTCACCTCGGTTATTGGTATCTTGCTCGGCACCGCACGGGATCCTCGCTGGCAACGCAATAGCGGGATCTGGACCGTGCTGGTCTTTGTGGTGACCGCCGTCGCGGTGAGTGCTTTTTTCTGGCCGATCTGGACCGGGATGCAGCTGGAATCATCCTGGTTGGCGTTGCGCTGGTGGTTACCAACCTGGCGCTAGCGGTGGCGGCTGGTGTTGTTCTCCTGAGGAGCTTTATCGCGCATCCTCCCCGCAGGACATTATAGAATAGACTGTCTACCCCAAAGAGCCCGAGAAGGCCAATATTATTGCGCGAACAATAAATATGTGGTCCAGTTAGTTGTACCTCGCGAGGAGCTGTTTGTACCTCGCGAGACAACCAAAAAATCGTCGCAACTCTGACGGAAATAGAACTCCGGGGGGATTTCCGTATCGTTTCCGTCAGGTTGGGACAATTCCTCGTACCCTGATAACAATGGAAGAACAATGACAGTAGAGTCCAGCATTTCACGGCTCTTTCGTGGAAATGGTAAGCGCCGTGCTGGCGCGTCTGAGCCAGACCCTGAGCCAGTTGACACCTTCGGTTCCACTTCGTGGGCCGTCAAACTCGACTCCTTCAAACCTGCTGAGAAGAAGGTCGACGACACCGCTATGTTCAAGCCGGCAGCGCCGTCTCCGAGCATTGCTCTTCCTTCTGCGCCTCCGAATGTTATCTCCGCGCCGACGAGCTCGGTGATCTCCGGACCCTCACCATCCGCGGCGACCCTAACGAAAGCTACGGCACCGGATGAGTCCTCCAGTGCAGCGACACCGACGGAAGCGGCCACGCCCAAGGATGCGTCGCCGCAGCTGAGTGCCGCGGCGGAGCCCGTGGTGCAAGAACCGGCAACCGCGACTACGGCTGCACCCACGGCATCAATGACGATGTCCGAGGTCCTCACCATGCTGATTGATGTGGATGGCGCGGAGTGCGTCGCCCTCGTCGACAGTTCCTCTGGGATGACTCTGGGCCAAGCCGGGTCCGCCGCCGACCTCGAGGTTGCTGCCGCGAGCAACGTGCAGGTGGTTCGTGCAACACGGGCGATGGTAACCGACCTCACTCCCGGTGACAAGATCAACGATCTTCTGTTCACTCTCACCACGCAATTTCACATCATTCGACCGCTCTCACGGCATCCGAATCACTTCATCTACCTCGTTCTCGATAGGTCCAGATCTAATCTGGCCATGGCGCGATACAAGGTAGACGAAGCCGACGCGCAACTGGTTATTTAGCCACGACACGGAGGTAGGTCACAGGCTAGTCTCGATGTATGTCGCCTGTGGCCATCACCTATATCGGCGGGCCCACCGCCATTCTTGACTATGCGGGCAAGCGTTTTATTACGGATCCAACTTTTGATGCACCCCAGTCGTATTCGGAACCCGGATCGACGCGGCTGGTCAAAACCAGGGGTCCGGCGCGGGAGCGCCCCGATATCGGCCCCGTCGATACCGTGCTGCTCAGCCATCACCGCTATAAAGACAATCTCGACTATGAGGGCCTAGAACTGATCGCTACCGGCATCCCCACTCTGAGCACTCGGGATGCCGCGAGCGACCTGTTCGGCGGATCGGTGATCGGTCTCGACTCCTGGGAAGCTCACGAACTCGACGACATCACCATCACCGCTGTCCCTGCCCTGGGCGGACCACCCGGCAGCGAACGGCTCGTCGGTCGGGTCACCGGTTTTGTGCTGGAGGCCGCGGGCGAGCGCAGTATCTATGTCAGCGGCGACAACGCCTCGATCCCGCTGGTGGAGCAAATCGCCCGACGTTTTCCGGATTTGGCTATCGCCCTGCTGTGCGCAGGGGCTGCCCATATGCCCGATCTTGCGGTGCCACTGACGCTGAGTTCCGAGGAGGCCGCCCGTGCCGCCGACATCCTTGGGGTGCGGGCCGTCGTTGGACTCCACACTGAAGATTGGGAGCACATCACCGAGGGCCGCGCCCAGCTCGAAGCCGCCTTCAGCGACTCGGGTCTGCTGGTAACGACCCCCCGCGGTGAGACCGTCGCGCTGTAGCGCCGCAGTTCGCGGGGCTCAGAGGGCCCTGCCCTTCGTGCCCAGCCCCTTGTGGGCTGCTTTTAGAGAGCAGCTCTACCGGGGCGAGCCTTCAGTGGGTGAGCCTCAAAATGTGGCGGTGTCGGGATCGGCGCTCACGCGCATCCCCTGATCCAGCCCGTCGATGGCCGCAAGTTCCTGCGCTGTCAGCTCGAAGCCGAACACGTCGATGTTGTCGGCCATCCGCTGGCGTGACGTCGATTTCGGGAACACGATGAGGCCATTCTGCAGGTGCCAGCGAATCACCACCTGAGCCGGGGTGACCCCGTGGGCTGCCGCTGCGGTGGCCACCGGCGGCATCCCGAACAGGTCGTATTTGCCTTGACCAAGCGGACCCCACGATTCGATGGCGATACCTTTCGCGGCAGCAAACTCGCGAATCTCGCGCTGAGCAAAAGCGGGATGCAGTTCGATCTGGTTAACCGCCGGCACGACCGAGCTGCCGGCCAGCACCCGCTCAAGATGGGGAAGGTGAAAGTTGGAGACACCGATCGAGGTTGCCTGCCCGTTGGCCTGAATCTGCTCCAGGGCAAGCCAGGTTTCGAGGTAGCGATCAAGATCGGGCCGCGGCCAGTGGATGAGGTAGAGGTCAACGCGGTCAAGACCCAGCTTGTCCAGGCTGAGGTTGATCGCGTCGAAGGCAGGCTGGGTCCCTTGGTCGGCGTTCCACAGCTTGGTGGTGACATACAACTCGTGTCGCGGGATGCCGGAGGCCGCAAGCGCGCGACCCACCTCGACCTCATTGCCATAGATCGCCGCAGCATCAATGTGCCGGTAGCCAAGCTCCAGGGCCTCGGAAACCACCCGTTCGGTCTCGACCGGTTCGACCCGGAAAACTCCGAGCCCGAGCTGGGGAATGCTGGTGCCATCGTTGAGTGTGATGCTAGGAACAGTCATAGACCCATCCTCTCGCAGATCTGGGCCCAACTAGGCTGGTTAGGTGCTGACCCCTGAGTGGCTTCGTGCTGCACTCGGCATGCCTCAGGGAGGAGGTGTCAACATCAGTGTCGATGGTGAAGGATTACATTTGGTATCGCACGGCACCACCGCACGCTTGGTTGAGCGTGACGGGCATCTCGTCGCCGTCTCAGAAACAATCGTTGATGACGATATGGTATTCGCGTTGATTGACTCTGCCCGCGAGTGACCACGGTGGAGCGAGTTGCTCTCGGCACAAGCTGTGCCATTCCTTAAACCCAAGCCCCGCCCCAGCTACACGTGCCGCTCTTCGGGCCCCGTGTACTCGCTCAGCGGGCGGATCAGGGCGTTCGATTCGAGTTGCTCCATAATGTGGGCGGTCCAGCCGGTGATGCGGCTGGCCACGAACAGCGGGGTGAACATCTCGGTGTCGAAGCCGATCAGGTGGTAGGCGGGGCCGCTGGGGTAATCCAAGTTGGGCAGGATGCCCTTGCGCTGAATCATCGCCGCCTCCAGTGACTCGTACAGGGCGATCAACTCGGGCCGGTCGTAGTGCGCGATGAGGGTGTCGAGCGCCGCCCGCATCGTGGGAACGCGGGAGTCCCCGCTCTTGTATACCCGATGACCGAAGCCCATAATTTTGCGCTTCTGCGCGAGGGCAGCATCGAGCCAGGCCTCGGCTTTGTCGGCCTCCCCAATCTCGTCGAAGAGGTGCATCACGGCCTCGTTGGCACCGCCATGCAGTGCCCCCTTCAGCGCACCGATAGCACCCACCACGGCGGAATACAGATCGGAGAGGGTGGAGGTAACCACCCGCGCCGCGAAGGTAGAGGCATTGAAGGAGTGCTCAGCATAGAGAATCATCGACACATCGAAGGCCTCGACGACCACCGCATCCGGCAGCTCACCGAAGGTCATAAACAGGAAGTTGGCCGAATATCCCAGATCGTCGCGCGGCTCCACCGGGCGCAGGCCGCGGCGGCGGCGCTGGTCGTAGGCAATGATGGCCGGAAGCTGGGCGAACAGGCCCATCGACTTGGCGAGGTTCGATGCCGGGGAGGAGTTGGCGGCATCCGGGTCACTGGCACCGATCACGCTCACGGCGGTGCGCAGCACATCCATCGGATGTGCGGACAGGGGCAACCCGTCGATTACCCGCTTCACGCGCTCGTCAAGGCGGCGCAGCGAACGCTCCCGGTTCTCGGCATCGGCCAACTGGGTGGGGGTGGGCAGTTCACCGTGCCACAGCAGATACGCCACCTCCTCAAAGGTGCAGCCGGCAGCGAGCTCCTGCACCGGGTAGCCGCGAAACAGCAGCGAATTGGTATCGGGGTTGACCTTCGAGATGGTGGTGGTATCGACCACGACACCCACTAGGCCCCGGTGAATCTGCGGATCGTTCATCGTGTGTCCTTACTGTCTGGCTGCTTCGGCTGTCACGCCTGCCCGGGCAGCCCTGATGTGCCCGTGACGTCAAAAACCACGCCATCGAAAGTGTTATAGGCCTCATAGTTGAGCAACTCATAGAGCCTGGCGCGAGTCTGCATCCCGGCGACCTCCGATGTCAAGGAACCCTCGCGGATGATGGTCTCCAAGCCCCGCTCGGCGGCCCCCATCGACAGGCGCAACAGGCTGACCGGGTAGATCACGATGTTGATTCCGACGCCAGCCAACTGCTCAGTGCTCAATAACTCGCTCTTGCCGAACTCGGTCATATTCGCCAGGATCGGCACGTCAATGGCCGAACGGATGGCCTCAAATTCGGCCAGATTAGCCATCGCCTCCGGAAAGATCGCGTCAGCTCCGGCATCGACCAACCGCTTCGCACGATCAATAGCCGTGCGCACCCCATCGATGGCCCGGATGTCGGTGCGCGCCATGATGAGCAGGTTCGGGTCGCGCCGCGCATCGACGGCCGCACGGATACGTCTGGTCGCGACCTCCGTTGTCACCACCGCTTTACCGTCGAGATGGCCGCAGCGCTTCGGGTTGACCTGATCTTCAATATGCAGGCCCGCCACCCCGGCATCTTCGAGGGCTTGCACCGTGCGCGCCACATTCAGTGGCTCCCCGAAACCGGTGTCGGCATCGATCAGGGTCGGGAGTTCGGTCATCCGGCTGATCTGCTGACCTCGGGTCGCCACCTCACTCAGGGTGGTCAGCCCGATATCGGGCAAACCCAGCTCGGCGGCGAGTACAGCGCCCGAGATATAGACGCCCTCGAAACCCTTACTCTGGATGAGTTTCGCACTGAGCGGGGTGAATGCCCCCGGGAAGCGCAGCAGTTTCCCGCTGGCGAGGGCTGTGCGCAGGCTGGCCCGTTTAACGGCGGGAGTGGTGGCGCTGTACAGCATCAGAAAATTCCCTTCGCGGTGACAGCGGGACCGTGCCGACCGACGGTCAATCCCAACAGTTCGGTTGCGGTCAGCTCCGGTAGTCGTTGGGCGGTGTCCAGAAAACGGTCAACCTCGGCGCTGGCCAGCACCCCCTCGGCCAGGGCGCGAAACTTCTGCAGGTATTGCTCCCGAGCGAAGGGGCGCGCGCCCAGCGGGTGAGCGTCGGCCACCGCGATCTCGTCGACGATGCGCGAGCCGTCGACCAGTTCGATCTCGACCCGACCACCGAAGGCCTTCTCGGTAATGTCGGTGGAGTGATAGCGACGCGTCCACTGCGGATCTTCGACCGTGGTGACGCGGTTCCACAGGGCCATGGTGTCGGGGCGCTGGGCACGCTCCGGGGCGTAGGAGCGCTCGTGATGCCACACCCCGTCCTGCAGGGCAACGGTGAAGATGTAGGGAATCGAGTGGTCGAGAGTCTCGCGGCTCGCGGCCGGATCGTACTTCTGTGGGTCGTTCGCGCCGGATCCGATCACATAGTGAGTGTGGTGGCTGGTGTGCAGCACGATGCTGGCGATGGTGCCAGCATCAAGTTCGGGATGCTTCTGCCGCAGCCTGCGCGCCAGATCGATCCAGGCCTGCGCCTGGTATTCAGCCGAGTGCTCCTTCGTGTAGCTGTCGAGGATGGCTAGGCGCGCTTCGCCGGGCTCGGGTAGAACTACCCGATATGAGGCCTCAGCGCCGTCGAGCAGGCGGGCGATCACGCCATCCTCACCCTCATAAATCGGGGTGGGGCTGGACTGGCCGCGCATCGCCCGGTCAACCGCCTCGACCGCCATCTTGCCCGCGAAGGCCGGGGCGAAGGCCTTCCAGCTCGAAATCTCGCCCTTGCGCGATTGGCGGGTGGCTGTCGTGGTGTGGAGTGCTTGGCCGATGGCCTGAAAGATCGTCTCGGTTCTGAGTCCGAGCAGGGTGCCGATTCCGGCGGCGGCTGAAGGGCCCAGGTGGGCAACATGATCGATCTTGTGCTGATGCAAACTGATCGCCTTCGCGAGATCGATCTGAACCTCATAGCTCGTGACGATGCCCCGCAGCAGTTCGGCACCGGAGCGGCCCAGATGCTGAGCGACCGCCAGGATCGGCGGGATGTTGTCACCAGGGTGGGAGTACTCGGCGGCCAGGAAGGTGTCATGGTAGTCAAGCTCACGCACCGCCACGCCGTTGGCCCAGGCCGCCCACTCTGGACTGCAGAGCCGTTCGCTGCCAAAGACGCTCGATCCGGCTCCGCCCCGCGAGACGGGATGCGCCTCGGCCTGGGCGCGCGCGGCAACTACCGGCCCGCGAGCTAGGGAGGCGATGGCGACCGCGGCGTTGTCGATGATGCGGTTGATGACCATCTCGCCGACCGCATCCGTCGCCTCGATGCGTTCGGAGGCGAGCTCGGCGAGCTTCCAGGCCAGCTGGTCTTCGCGCGGCAGCGTCTCTGAGCTGGGATACACGCGTACGTTGTGGAGTCTCACCTGCCTAGCCTACGTTCGACCACGCGCGCTAGCGGCGAATTTTTCCGCTGAGGCCAGCCAGCGTGGCAAGCAGCGAGGGGCGAACGAGAAACCAGGCGACGATCATAACCACGACGGAGGCGGCAAAAAAGGCGAAACCCAGCCAGCCGCCATCATCCCGAGCCGCATACATGTGGTTCAGGTTGCGCAGCGCACCGGTGGCAAAAACCAGGGTGACATGGGCGACGATGAAGGCGACGAAGTAGATCATCACCACGAAGTGCACAACCTTGGTCACCTTCAGGGGTGCCATGGTGTCGATCCTGCGAAACCGGGCAGCAAGACCCGGGGAGAGCCGGATTCCCGTGGCCAAGGCCAGCGGGGCCGCAACAAAAGTCGTGGTGAAGTAGGCCAGCAATTGCAGCGCGTTGTAGTTGACCCAGCCGTTGTCGAGCGGCCAGTCGAGCGAGGCATACTGCAGGGCAGCCGAGAGGGCGTTCGGCACGACATCCCCGGTGGTGGGGACCACCCGCATCCACTGCCCCGTGGCGAATAACAGCACATAAAGAACAACGCCGTTGAGCACCCACAGCGTGTTGACCGTGAGGTGAAACCAGAGCGGGAGCCCGATGCGCACCGGCGGATTTTTCGTGCGAATCAGTCTGTCGTTATTGCGGGTCCAGAAGGTGGCAGGGCGCTTGCCCTGGCGCAATTCCCAGCCGGTGCGGAGAATGAACAGTACGAAAAAAGAGTTCAGAAAGTGCTGCCAGCCAAGCCATGCTGGCAAACCAACCGGGGCATCCTCCGGTAGCGCCGAGCGACCGGGGTAGTCGCGCAGAAACGACTGCACCTCAGGCAGACTGCGGATGCCCTGGGCCGCGAGCACCACCAACGCGGCCACCGCCAGCGCAGCGGGAACAAGCCAGACGAGCCTCCACCAGGGGCTGCGGGCCGCCACCGAGCTGGCCTGAGAAGTGGTCATGCCTGAGGCACCTCTCTGTTACTGCGGGCGGGGGTTGTGGGTCACGCTGTGAACGTTTATGTCGCTAGGAAAGATTAGCTGACATCGGGCCTTTCACTGATGACCACAGCTCAAGATGACGCTCCCAGCAGTGCCTTGAGTGCTTCGGTATAGTCCTCGAATGCGCGACGACCTGATTTCGACAGTTCGAGGTAGGTTACGGGCATTCGGCCCTGATACGCTTTGGCAACCACAACGTACTCGGCATCTTCGAGCTTGCGCAGGTGAGTCGAGAGGTTACCTGCGGTCATGTCGAGCAGTTCGATCAGCCGAGGAAATGTGATGCTCTCGCCCGAGTCGAGGGTGGCAAGCGCCGACACAATCCTCAATCGCGCTTGAGCATGGATGACCGGATCAAGCTCGGCCGTCATCGCACCACCAGGGCATCCCGACCGCCGCGAATGTATAGCGCGGTAGAAATAGCTCCAGCGAAGAACACCCCACCACCGGCAATCGCGAAGACAAGATAGTGGTTCGGGTACCCGAGAAAGGGTGCCGCCAGCGACACGATCAGAATCGCGCCGCCCATCACAATGTAGAAAGTCGTGTGCCAGATCGCCCCTCCAACCAAATACATCACGGCGATGACGATACCCATCGCTGTGGGGAAGAAGATCGGTTCCAGGTCTGGATCCATGCCATTCGCCGAGAGCGCGAAGGCGAAGACGTACATCGCGAGGAATCCTGCGCTTCCGGTGATGCCGTAGACCGTCCCCGTGAATACCGCCTCGCGGGTAGGGCGGATGCCGCGCCCCGCCCTGCTACCAATAATCGTGGAAACGATAATGGCACCCAGCAGCAGGACGATGAAGAAGCTCACGCTGACGGGCAGCGGCATGGCGACCGCTGGACGGGCACCGTCGATAAGCCAGAGCATCCCGTAACCAAAGAACCAAGCGATACCCCAGGCGGTAAAGATCCACGGGATTTGCCTCGCTAGGCGGCGCGGGACCCTGTCTTGTTCGAGCTGCAGGAGCGAAAGCATCGAGGCTGGATCGAGGGCAGGGTCGTCATCGTGTGTGGTCACTGTCATGCTTTATTTTGTATCACAAAGTAATTTGCAAATCAATATAATCTCTGCGCCAAGGGTCGTCAGGGTCTTTTCCGTGGCCTCGGTAGCCTTTGCGACTGTAGCGGGGCCGGGGCGCTGAGAGCGGGTCGGTGCCGCCGAACCAGCCAACCCGGCGATCCCAGATTTTACGCAGACGCCGCGCCTCCTTCTCGGTAACGGCGGCACACCCGGTCTGCTACTCGAAGAGCGTTTGTCTCTTTACGAGGTTGAGCTCTAGCGCGTTCTGAATTGCCGTCTTGTAGACGTTCTCCTCAGGCAATGTGACATTGTTGAAGGCCTCCTGAAGTTTGTACACGGTTGTCGAGCGCTCGGTGTCACGTTTCAGAGGGATGGTCGCACCCCGTTCTCCATGATCACTCGGGTTCAGATCGTAGGCCATGAAGGTGATGGAAGCCGGTTGGAGCGCATACCTTATGAGAGCCTCCTCACCACCGACCCGACTCATGATTCTCTGGTACACAGGCGTGGGACAAACGAAGAACAGTCCCTTGCGGCACAGCGCCTCGCGCTGGAGCACCTGACCCTTATACACCAACTGCGGGAGTATCCGCTTGTTGACATTTTCCCAGTTGAATCCTGTCTCAGACTGAACAATAACTCGGTCATCGCTCACAAGTGCCACTCGGCTCGCACGGTAGTTGCCAGTAGTGTCAATTGTCTGAACCTCGACAGCAACGAACTCCACAAGTGTGCCGTCACCATCGAGCAAGGCCAGGATCCAGTCCACGAAGTAGTTGCCGGAGTTATCCTTCTTGGGAAGGCGCAACTCGCCGCCCCAGCGCTTTCCAAAGACAGCAACGGTCGGCTTCCCAGCCCGACGAGCACTCGACACTGCGGTTCTTCCAGGCTGTAGATCCAAACCCGGCGCAAATGCCTTATCGGACACATCACGCAAGATCCGGTAGTCGTCAGCGTAGAGGCGAACAGGACAACAGATCACAGGTCCGGTTGTGGCCGGTTTCACAGTGCAGGCACCCGACACGAGGCCATCGCTGAGCTTTTTCTCACAAGTCTGGCCAAGAAACGGACATAGCTGATTCTCAGTGGCAGCCAGAGCGGCCTCAGATTTATCGGTCGCCGGATACCCAAAAAACTCGTAAATAGTACCCGCCACCAGCTAAACCACTCTTCGAAGTTCGGTGCTCTTGACTCCAAATAGTGCTGACACCGATTGACCTACAGCCGCAGCGAGGAGCGGGGGGACAGCGTTTCCCACCTGCTCGTACTGTTCCACGCGCGATCCCGTAAAGCGGTAAGTATCGGGGAACGACTGAAGTCGGGCCGCCTCACGAACAGTGAAAGCACGATCTTGTGAGTAGTGAAAGTAAGCACCCCAGTGAGGGTCGCACTTAGTGAGGATGGTCGAGGCGAGGCCATCGGCACTCACTCGACCATAGCGCTTTGTATGATCTGAACGACGAGCAGACTGCATACCTTTCGGCAGCAAATCGTGCGGGATATCGGTCCAGTTCCCACCGCTAGGAATGTACTGTAGACGCTTCATATTGACCTTGGAGAGCCTAGCCGCTTCGTGGTTATAAACACCATCGGAGCCTGCCCGTAGCGCACGTTGGTAGGAATTCACAGCATTCATCGCGTACTGCTTCACCGTTGCTCCGCGCTCTCCGTTAATAAGTGCGGGGAGATCACCGATAGCGTCCTCGACCGTTGTATACAGCGGAAGCTCGACCGACCGAGGGAAGGCAACAATCTCGCGACCAGCGAAACGAGACGTGAAGTTCACGCGCATGGGAGCATGACGAACCGGATCGGGGAATGCCGCGCGCGGGTCGCCGTGACGGACAGCCAAAACAATGGTGCGCCATCTGGTTTGCGGGACACCATAGTGCGGCGCGTAGGTAATCTGAACATCAGCTTTGTAGCCGAGCTCCTCGAGCGCACCCAAGATCGCTGTCAGAGTAGCACCGCCCTGAAATGACACTAAGCCGGGCACATTTTCAATAAGTACGGCACGTGGCTCAAATTCTTTAACAAAACGTAGATATTCGCGGAAGAGATGGTTGCGCCTATCTTCAGCCGAACGCTTCGGAGCATTGATCGAGAAACCCTGACACGGCGGCCCCCCGGCAATGAGGTCAAGCTGTCCTTTTCTGAGGCCGAGGGATTTTCTGACTGTGATCGCATCAACCTCCCGGATATCCTGACTGTCAACTGTCGCTCCTGGATGGTTAAGTGCAAACGTTGCAGCGTAGGTCGGCACAAGTTCATTTGCGTACAAGGGGCGGAAACCGGCTTCGCTGAGCCCCTCTGACAGTCCACCGGCACCGGCAAAAAGGTCGAGCACCGTGAGGTCGTTCATCGAATCTCCTTGTATCAATCGCAGCCTAATACTCCACAGCATGAGCCGTCTGAGGGCCGGGGCGTGTCCGGCACAAGCGATGTTAGATGGGACCAACGACAATGCTCATCGGCGAACTGGGCAGCCACGCGGAAAGGACAATATTCGACCCGACCGATGGTGCTCAGCTCACGAGAAAAATGCTACGTGCCGGGTTAGAGTATGAGGCTGATGTCCATCACCTTCCCCACCGACCTGCCCGTCAGCCAGCGCCGGGATGACATCCAGAACGCCATCCGCAACAACCAGGTCGTGATTGTGGCCGGGGCGACCGGATCCGGCAAGACCACCCAGATCCCCAAAATGCTTCTACAGCTCGGCTTCGAGCGCATCGGACACACCCAGCCGCGGCGAATCGCGGCCCGCACCATCGCCGAACGCATCGCCGAAGAACTCGGGCAGGAGGTCGGCCAACTCGTCGGCTACCGAGTACGGTTCACCGACCGCGTGGGCAAAGACACAAAGATTGCGCTGATGACCGACGGGATTCTGCTCAACGAAATCCACCGCGACCGCGACCTAAAGAAATACGACGCCATCATCATTGATGAGGCGCACGAACGCAGCCTGACCGTCGATTTTCTGCTCGGCTACCTCAAGCAGCTACTGCCGCGCCGCCCGGATCTGAAGGTCATCATCACCAGCGCCACCATCGACCCCGAGAGCTTCGCACGGCATTTTTCCGCAACCGACGGCACGCCCGCGCCCATCATCGAGGTATCGGGCCGCAGCTACCCCGTCGACATCCGCTACCGACCGCTCGCGCTCGACGACGCTGCCGATACCGAAGAACGCACCAACGAACACACCAGCGAGGGCAGTCAGGGCCGCGACCTCTTTCAGGCGATCACTGAGGCCATCGACGAACTCAGTCGCGAGGCCCCGGGAGACGTGCTCGTGTTCCTCTCCGGCGAGAACGAGATTCGGGATGCCGACGACGCCATCCGAGCGCGCAGTCTCCCCGGCACCGAAGTGCTCCCCCTCTACGGGCGGCTCAGCGCCGCCGAACAGCACCGTGTTTTCGAGAGCGCCCGAACCCCCGGCACGCGTCGGCGCATCGTGCTGGCGACCAACGTCGCCGAGACGAGTCTGACGGTGCCGGGCATCCGCTATGTCATCGACGCGGGAACCGCCCGGATCAGCCGGTACAGCGCGCGATCCAAAATCCAGCGGCTACCCATCGAAGCCATCAGTCAGGCCAGCGCCAACCAGCGCAGTGGCCGCTCGGGCCGCACCAGCGACGGGATCGCCATTCGGCTCTACTCGGAAGACGACTTCAACAGACGGCCCGAGTTCACCGAACCCGAGATTCTGCGCACCAACCTGGCAGCGGTGATCCTCCAGATGATCTCGCTGGGGCTCGGCGACATCGCCAGTTTTCCTTTTCTGCAGGCACCCGAATCCCGCGGAATCAAAGACGGCCTCGACCTACTGCGCGAACTGAATGCGATCACCGCAAACAACACCATCACGCGAGCGGGAAGGCAGATCAGCCAGCTTCCCCTCGACCCGAGGCTGGCACGCATGGTCGTCGAGTCCCAGAAGCACTCCACCACCCGCGAGGTTTTGGTGATCGTCGCTGGGCTGAGCATCCAAGACCCACGCGAGCGCCCGCTAGACCGCCGCACCCAGGCCGAGCAGCAGCATGCCCGCTTCACCGACCCCACCAGCGATTTCCTAAGCCTGTTGAACCTCTGGAACCACCTCGAAGACCGGCAACAACAGCTCAGCGGAAACCAGTTTCGCCGCGAGGTGAAAGCCGAATATCTCAACTATTTGCGGGTGCGCGAATGGCAGGATGTCTACCGGCAGCTCTCGCGCACCGCGAAGCAGCTGGGGCTGCAGATCGGCGAGGCGCGCGTCGACCCTGACGGCATCCATCGCTCGCTGCTGGCCGGGTTGCTCAGCCAGATCGGCCTCAAAGATTCGGTGAAGAAAGACTATATCGGTGCCCGGAACAGCCGGTTCGTCATCTTCCCTGGTTCGGCGCTAGCCAGGAAGCAGCCTGCCGCAGTAATGAGCGCCGAGCTCGTCGAAACCAGCCGACTTTTTGCCCGGATGAACGCCGCCATCGACCCCGCCTGGGCCGAGCCGATTGCCGGTGAGCTGCTCAAACGCAGCTACTCTGAGCCACACTGGGAGCGCAAGCAGGGCTCCGCCATCGCCTTCGAGCGTGTCACCCTCTATGGCGTTCCGATCATCGTCAAGCGCCGCGTGCAGTTCTCGCGGATTGATCGGCAGTATGCCCGGGAGCTGTTCATCAGGCACGCCCTGGTCGAGGGCGATATCACCGAGCAAACACGGCGCTCACGACTGTACGACTTCGACCGGGCCAACAGGGCACTGCGTTCCGAATTGGAACAGCTGGAGGAGCGCACCCGGCGGCGCGGCATCCTGTTTGACGACGAGGCGATTGTCGAGTTCTATCACCGACGGATCCCACCCGAGGTGTCCTCGATCCGCGACTTCGAGGGCTGGTGGCGCACCGCGAAGAACACCACCCCGAATCTGCTCACCATGACCGCCGACACTCTTCTCGACGACGAGACCGTCGAAGTCGATCATGAGGCGTTCCCCAGTAGCTGGCATCAGGGTAACCAAAGTTTCGACCTTAGCTACCGTTTCGCGCCGGGAGCCGAAGACGACGGCGTCACAGTCGCTGTTCCCCTGCCACTGCTGGCGGCGCTCAAGCCCGAAGGCGTCGACTGGCAGGTGCCGGGGCTGCGCGAAGAGTTGGTCACCGCACTGATCCGGTCACTGCCCAAAAGCATCCGCCGACAGGTCGTTCCCGCCGCCGACTGGGCGCGCACCCTGTTGGCCGAGGCGGGCACGCCGGAGGGCTCACTCACCGCGTTTCTCGCCCGCCAGATTACGGCCAAGACCTATGCCCCGGTGACCGCCGCCGACTTCGACCTAGAACGGGTTCCCGGCCACCTCCGCATCCGCTTCGCGGTGATGGATGACCGTGGCCAGCGCCTCGCGAGCGGCACCGTGTTGAGCGC